>CAXMPB010000001.1:0-3438 GCA_964195035.1 Cellvibrionaceae bacterium
AGCTGAATTTTTTGTGGCATATAACCAATGCGACAGTTTTTACTTTTAGTTACAACGCCCGAGCTTGGCTTGCGTAAACCCAACAATATATTTAATAGGGTTGTCTTGCCAGCGCCATTGGGGCCAATAAGAGTAACGATCTCACGAGGCTTAATTGACAGGTCAATAGTACTTAATAATACTTTGGTGCCGTCTTTTAATGAAACATTGGTGGCTTTTAGTAGGGTATCAGCTTGCATGTTAGCGGCATTCCTCACATAAGCCCGTTATTTCTAGCCACTGTTCTTGCGGCAAGAATTTAAATGCCTGGCTCACGCTCTCAATTTTTTCAGATAGGCTTGCGTCAAGAATTTCTTGGGTGTCGTGACACTCTTTACAGATCAAAAAGTAATTGTGCCTATCAACTCGACTCAAAGGCGCTTGATTACTTTGACCTTGTATAGATTGTGCAGGATCGCTTTGCGTTTGATGCATATGCGGTTGCGTGCAACCAATATAAGCATTGAGCGAATTAATGCGATGTATCAAACCTAATTCGAGCAGAAACTCTAGGGTGCGATAAACCGTTGGCGGTGCAATGCGCCTTTGCGTCTTTTCAGCAAGCTGGTCAATAAGTGTATAGGCACCTAATGGCTTATGGTTTTCCCATATTAATAAAAGCACCTGCTGCCGAAGCTCTGTTAACTTTGCATTGTGTTGCTGACAAATTAATTGCGCGGCGGCTAAAGCATCGTCAATGCAGTGTTGGTGATTGTGGCAATTTGACATAATGGGGTGTCATCATAAAAAGTGAATGATAAATACAGTAACTTATTTAAACTTAAATTATGTAGATGTTATAATATAACAGAATGCAAAAACACACAGTAAGTTAATTTAAACCTAAGAGTGAGATTTTGAGAATATGCTAATAAAAATGTGCTGGACGCGACGAAAGCGCCTCGTTTGTAATGCCCTACTTAGCCTCGGTATTACGTTTGCACTTGTAGGTTTGGCTCGTGCAGATACGTCTAAAGCGCAAAGCAGCGCGATTAGTAATGAGCAAGAAATAGGGGCAACTGTTATGGCCAATAAGGGTAAAACCCTCGTGGCCAGCATTCGACCCTTGGCTTTTTTGTTAAATGAGCTGGCGTTACCAGCAGATAAGGTGATTCAGTTAGTGAGCAATAATAGCTCTGCCCATCATTACCAGCTAAAGGTGTCAGACAGACGCTTATTACAGTCTGCAGATTTAGTCGTTTGGGTGGGGCCCGAGCTCGAGTTGTTTTTAGAAAAACCGCTGCGCCAGGTGCGTAAGGCAAAAGCCAAATCAGGCACACAACCAATAGTCACCCTAAGCGATACACCGGGCATTCAATGGCTTGATGAAGCTAAGCCTCACAAAGACAGACATCCCGATACCGATCATAAGCCTGTTGAGGGTAAGCAAGACGAGCATGATGACCATGCTCATGACGAACATGCTCATGATGAACATGCAGATAGCGAAAAGACTCACGATAAAAGCGGTCACGACGAGCATGATGATGCAGGCCATGAAGGCCATGCGCATAATGGCCGCGACCCGCATATATGGTTAAACCCGATTAATGTGCAGGCAATGGTGACGATGCTCGCTAGGCGCTTGGGCGAATTATCCCCTGAAAATGCCGCAGCTTATCAGCAAAAAGCCAAGTCGCTGATTGCGGCCCTAACAAGATTAGATGGTGAAATAGCAGAGCAGTTGGCAGGTGTTAGTGATAAACCCTTTACGGTTTTGCATCCAGCCTATACACATTTTATTAATCGCTATAAATTGAATCAACTAGATTACGTGGTGATTAACCCAGAGAGCGCCATTGGTGCCAAGCACTTATACCAGCTTAGCCAGTATAAGATAGTGTGTGTGTTTGGTGAGGCGGGTCAAGCGAATCAGCATGTCGCCAGAATTGCAGCGTCTACAAAAGCTAAGGTGGGCGAGTTAGATCCTTTAGGTTCAAACTTGGGCGATGATGCCAGCATTACAGATCTTATTCGCCAACTTGCCGATGATTTTCAAACTTGTTTGGTTTAGTTTATTCGTGTAGTTAAAGGTTCTATTTTTTAATGAGGTTAAAGACTTTTTTAATCGGTGTCATTAAAGCTAATAGCTTCTATATGATGCTGATGTTTTTATATGACTTTATCCGTCCATAAAGTCAGATTAAGCCACTACAGAGCCACTTTCTGTTGGAGGTTTTCGCTAGCAGTACGACGATTAGATTTACTGACGCGAGAAAGTAACAGGCCGCGACCTTGTAGGTAAGCTTTTTGTTGCTCGTCTAGCTCGGCAATAAACAGCGCGTAATAATCTGATATTACAGGGTCTGTTGATGTACAGCTGTAACGCAACAAAGAAAATAGGTCTTTTTGATCAGCAAGGCGATGACGCACACCGGTTTTAGCGCGGACAGGTTTGACCAGTTGTTGTAATTGATAAAGCGCACCCTGAGAAAACAATAACTGTTCCATTTTTATCCTTAATCGATGTTGATTATTGCTTAAGTATAGATGCACTTAATTTTCTTGCGCGCTAAAACACAAAAAGAGTAAGAAAAATTACCATTCAATCAATGATTAGTCATAGCTTTAACCCTAAGCTATCTATTATCCTGTGTAATTGAACGTTACCTATAAATCATCAGACGCCAAAATATTACCTATAAACCACCGCCAAGCTCCGCTGCTAAACATAACGAGATATAAAATATGAACGACGTAATAAGCCCTCCATTAGTATTAGTTGATGGATCTTCTTATTTATACCGAGCTTTTCATGCCATGTTTAAGGCCGATTTGCGCAATGCGCAAGGTGAGCCAACGGGTGCCATCAGAACCGTGACGAGTATGCTGCGGCGCTTACAAAAAGATTACCCTAAAAGCGTGGTAGTGGTTATTTTTGACGCCAAGGGTAAAACCTTTAGAGATGATATTTATACCGAATACAAGGCTAATCGCCCTTCAATGCCAGATGATTTGCGGCCTCAAGTGGAGCCGATACATCAAATTGTTCGAGCAATGGGCCTACCGCTATTGGTAATAGAAGGTGTAGAGGCCGATGATGTTATCGGCACGCTGACGCATCAAGCAACGCACCAAGGTATTAATGTAGTGGTGTCGACGGGCGATAAAGACATGGCCCAACTGGTTAACGAGCATGTCACTTTAGTCAACACCATGAACGAAACCGTAATGGATATTGCCGGTGTTGAAGAAAAGTTTGGCTTGCCGCCCGCATTAATTATCGATTTTCTCGCATTAATGGGAGACAAGGTCGACAACATTCCGGGGGTGCCGGGCGTAGGAGAAAAAACGGCACTGGCTCTATTGCAAAACCTAGGCAGCATTGATGCTATATATGAAAACTTAGAGGCCATCAGAACCTTAGAGTTTAGGGGCGCTAAAAAAATGCCCGAAAAG
>CAXMPB010000002.1:0-2243 GCA_964195035.1 Cellvibrionaceae bacterium
GATGCCTATTTATGTGATATTAAAGAGGCACAAATTCGACATGGCTTACATATACTCGGTGAATTACCCAGACTCGAAAAATTAACCGACACCGTTTTAGCCTTGTTGCGCATACCTAGAGGTAAGGGCGTTAACGAACAGGGCATCCTTCATAATTTGGCGAGTGATTTAAATTTGTATCATCTTGCTGAAGGTCATTCAGTTAAATTACTTTTTGACCCTCTACTCTCTCCCCTTGAAAGTTGGATCGGAGATAAACCTAAGGCTTTACTGAATCTATCAACACAATCTTGGCGTACGACAGCCGATACACGTGAGCGCTTAGAAATTTTTGCCGCAACATTAATTAGCGCAATTATTGACAAGTCCGAAAAGATTAATGAATCGATTAAAAGGCAGTTACCTAGAACTTACCAGCAATTACAGTATGTCAAAACTATATTAATGTCGGCACTAAATACGAGTGCAGAACAAGAAATTAACGCTTTACTAAAAGGCTTGAGTGGTCGTTTTATAGAGCCTGGGCCAAGTGGTGCGCCAACAAGAGGACGTCTAGATACATTGCCCACAGGCCGTAACTTTTTTTCTGTCGATAATCGCTCTATTCCTTCGCCCGCTGCTTGCGCAATTGGAGAAGCATCGGCTAACAAATTAATTGAGCGACATTTGCAAGAACATGGGGAATACCCAAAACAAATGGGTTTATCGGTATGGGGAACGGCGACAATGCGAACAGGCGGTGATGATATTGCTCAGGCATTCTCACTAATGGGTATTAAACCTATTCGGGCAATAGGTTCGCAGCGGGTGATAGATTTTGAAATTATTCCGTGCATGTTATTGGCACGTCCCAGAGTCGATGTCACTTTACGGGTGTCTGGATTTTTTCGCGATGCATTTCCGAATGTGATGAAGCTTTATGATGCTGCAGTATTGGCTTTGGCTGAATTTGATGACCCTGGATCTGATAATACAATACAAAAAAATATTCGCGAGCGCACCAGCGTACTAATGACTCAAGGTCTGGGGCATGCAGAGGCTAGTCGTCAAGCGAGCTATCGTGTTTTTGGAAGCAAGCCCGGGGCCTATGGTGCCGGCTTACAAGGTTTAATTGATGAACGCTGTTGGGAAACTCGCGGAGATTTGGCTGAAGCGTATTTAAATTGGGGAGGCTATGCTTATGGAAAAAGTACTCATGATGATAATGCGGTTAACGTTAACGTTAACGATCAAAGTGCGAGCCACCAAGATGGTATAGAAGCCCGAGGCGCTTTTCAGCACCAGTTAAGTCAATTGGATGTGGTCGTACAAAATCAAGATAACCGTGAACACGATTTACTTGACTCCGATGATTATTATCAGTTTCAAGGTGGTATGGTCAATGCTGTCACAGAATTTTCTCAGCGTGAACCCGTGATTTATCATAACGATCACTCAAACCCTGCAATGCCAAAGATTCGCACCTTAAAAGAAGAGTTAAACCGTGTTATTCGCTCACGTGTATTAAACCCTAAATGGATTCATGCAATGCAAGAGCACGGTTACAAAGGCGCATTTGAGATGGCTGCCAGCATCGATTATTTATTTGCCTACGACGCTACAACAAACCTGATCGACAACTATCAATACCAACAGGTAGCTGAAGCCTTAATTTTTGATGAGAAAAATAAAGCCTTTATGGAACAAAACAATCCTAATGCATTAGAAGAAATGGCAGAGCGTCTTCTTGAGGCAACGCAGCGAGGCATGTGGACTGACAGCGAAGCTTATGCCCAGCGCTTGCAGGCTTTATTACTAGAGATAGATGCTAGCCAGGAAGGAAGTGTATGAGCTTAACTGACGATCATCAATTTAAGTCATCGGCAACCTTAATGGTACAAGGCACAACCTCTGATGCGGGAAAAAGTATTTTAGTTACCGCACTTTGTCGAATTTTAGCGAGACACAAAATTTCTGTAGCCCCTTTTAAATCACAAAACATGGCATTAAATAGTGCCGTCACCTTCGAGGGCGGTGAAATTGGTCGAGCTCAAGCCGTACAAGCGCAAGCGTGTTATCTATCGCCATCAGTTGCAATGAACCCTGTTTTATTAAAACCTAATAGTGATTTAGGCGCACAAGTTATTGTTAACGGCAAAGCCATTGGTAATATGCAAGCGACGGAATATCATCGTTACAAACCACAGTTGCTCAATACTGTTGTAGATGCTCACAATCAATTACAACAAAACTATCAGGCTGTT
>CAXMPB010000003.1:0-12355 GCA_964195035.1 Cellvibrionaceae bacterium
AAATAAATTGTCTCAAACAGTTCTCCCATTAGAGCGAATAACGTATATACACAATATAGATTAAGGTTATTGGAATTTTTATACTGTAAGTGTAGGTTTATAATTGCAGACAAAATTAGAAATTTTGTGACTCATAAACACTCTTTACTAAAAGGCTAGTGGGTTTATAAAATATTTTATATTGCTTAGCTAATTACATTTTGAACATTCAAAACGCTTTTGGTATCTTTTGTCGGCCCAATAGGCATAGATAGTGTCTGCAATTTTACCGATAACAGGCCATCTCAGTATTTTAAATAAAAAGCCATATTGTGTGTGAGACCAAGCGGCAACGTTAGCGTCGAGCCCGATTAACCACTCGCCAGTCGACTGCTTTAAGTGAAGCCGACGCAGCAATGCTTCTTGCGATGGTGTGTTGGTGTCGTCAGCGTTAAGGGCATGTATATCTGCGAAAGCGATACCGTCATCACTGAGTTTCTTTAGTAGTGCAATTTCTTTGCTACACAAAGGGCAGCTCCCATCAAAGTAGAGTATGTCTGTTAAAGTCATTTTTTGCGCTTGTTGCGACATTTCGAATCCCTTTGGCTACTTAATTTACATATAAATACGCTCTATTATTGCTTATAGATGATAAAGTTGCCGGCTTGTCGATAAAAGTATTTTTATTTCGCTAATGGCTGAGTGATTTGCTGTCAGTTTGGAACGTTTATGAGCAATCTAAGAAGTAGTTTATTTATGGTGATGGCAATGGCTGCCTTTTCACTCGAAGATATGTTTATTAAGGCAACCTCAGACCTTGTGCCAGTGGGCGAAATCTTAATGTTATTTGGTCTTGGCGGAACACTTGCCTTTGTTGTGATGACATTAAATCGCGGGCAAGCTATTTTTCACCCGAAGATACTGTCTAGTCCTGTTCTAATACGAGTTGTCTGCGAAGTAACGGGGCGGCTATTTTTTACATTAGCAATTGTTTATACCCCCTTATCTAGTGCCTCTGCCATTTTACAGGCAACACCCTTAGTCGTTGTTATGGGAGCCGCTTTATTTTTGGGTGAGCGTGTCGGTTGGCGTCGTTGGAGTGCGATATTAATTGGCTTTATAGGTGTTTTAGTGATTATAAGGCCTGGGCTCGACAGTTTTGAGAATTCATCACTATTGGCTGTAATTGGAATGCTTGGCTTTGCTGGGAGAGACTTAGCAACGCGTGCGGCTTCTCCTGTTTTGTCTCACTTACAACTGGGTGTTTATGGTTTTTTCATATTAATTCCAACAGGTTTGTTTATGTTGGTTTTTAATATTGGCCCTGATATTAATGGCTTTACTCAGCAAGGGTTTATTTGGCTCGATCTAACTTCTAGCCTCCAAATTTTAGCGGCAACAATCTTTGGGGTTATGGCTTATTACTGCTTAACTATTGCGATGCGCAATGGTGATGTCTCTGTTGTTGCGCCATTTCGGTATACGCGGATTCTATTCGCACTAATTTTAGGCGCTGTTATTTTTGGCGAGCGACCCGATAGCTTAACCTTATTTGGCATTGTTATTATTGTCTCGAGTGGGGTATATACATTACTTCGCAAGCGCCGCGCTAGTCTTCGGTGAATGGAGAATAAGTCCACCGTCAAATTAATCTATGAGTCATATATAAAGATAACGACGCTTATTTTTGGCTAAAGTAGTAGTACAATGGCGGATTACTTAGCGCTGCTGTTAAGTTATATAATGACCTTATGTTTTTAATTAATGTCGATTTCTTAACTATTTAAAAATAATGTTGTCTTTAGATAGTTGGTCGTTTTTATAAGATGTCACGACTTTTTTGGGTATAGGTTTTTCAATGCTCGGGTTTTTAAAGTCTCGAAATTTTATAGATACGGGCTTTGGTATTGTTGGATAAAGATTATTATGCATGTTTTTTTGATCGGAGATGAGTTTGAGTAAATCCTCTTTAATAAAGCCCTTTTCAATTAGGCCCTATGAATTTTGGAGTCCTCGAGTTTTTGAGGCGCCATTTTATGTGTATTTAGGCGCACAATGTTTATTAAATGGTGTGGGTATCAAAGGCTTGGCCAAAGCTAACTATTGCCTAGATCACGGTGAAATTGGTATAGGCTCTAAGTATAAGAGTCAGATGTCATTCGATCAGCAGTACTTTTTGCCTACATCACTTGTTAAGTCGGCACTGAGTGATACTGAAAAACGCAGATTTATTTTGAAGTTTGTAGAAGTCCATAATTATCCCGTCATCTTAAAGTCCGACGTGGGTTGCGTGGGTAAAGGCATTGTAAAGATTTCATCTGAGGCCGATCTAGATGAAAAAATACCGTTATTACTCGGTGATTATATCGTACAAAAATTTACCCCTTACCTTTACGAATGCGGTATTTTTTATATTCGTGAAAACGGTAAACCAAAAATCACGGGGATTAACCAAAAGCACTTTCCAACCGTTATTGGCAACGGCAACGATACCCTTTCAGCTCTTGCTAAAAATCATCCGCGCTACACGCATCACTGGCATTCTTTTCTTCAGTATATAGATCTGAGCCGTGTGCCAAAAGAGGGCGAGTCTGTACGCCTATCATTTATTGGATCGCACACCCTAGGCTGTAAGTTTACCGATGATATGTATTTATTGACTCCAGCGTTAGAGCAGGCGACATTTGATGTGTTTGCAGGCCAGCCAGGCTTTAACTTTGGCCGAGTCGATGTGAAAGCTGAAAGTGAGGCGGCCTTAAAGGCGGGAAAGTTTGTTGTTATCGAGGTTAATGGTGTCGCTTCGTTGCCTACGCATATGTTTGATCCTAAGTTTAGCGTTTTTGAGGCCTATAAAATATTCTTTGAGCACGGTAAATATTTAGCAAGAATCGCACGTGAGCATAAAACGCAAGTAATGGATTTGTTGCCATACCGGCAAATTTTAGAAAAAGTGAAAACTAATCAGCAAATGCTCGATAAGGTGCACAACCAACTTAAAAATTAGCGGTCAGTTTACAATTCATTTTGTAATAAAGCAGCTTTAATGCTGCTTTTTACGTCTACAGTAGGCAAAGCAACTAAGTTAAGAGACTTAACTCTAAAATATGCCAACATCGTGATTCCTGTTCATCAAACATTACTCCTGTAATTTTGAATTACCCCCCGTCCATGGCGGGCCGCTCGCTAATGACCTGATGGACCAAATCGATGCTAAACCTTCTGAGTATAGTGCCACTGTTCAAGTAGGCTTATTCCCCACTCAAAACCTCACATTTGTGATGGGACCAGTGCATGCGCTCTGGAGTTATATTGAAGGTTTAACTGGCTCTATTTAGCAGCCCAATATTCTACTATTCTATTGCTATATGTTGCGTATAAGATCTTTATTTTCACTGTGAATATTATTGTAGAGGTAGACTATGAGCCGCGAATTAAGTCCTGAAGAAATTTCAAAAGTAATGACAGCTGACCGAAACCATGTTTGGCATCATCTTGCTCAACACAAAGGGCTTGAGACAAGCGACCCTTTAGTTATTGTTCGTGGCGAGGGTATGCGTGTTTGGGATGCGACGGGTAAAGAGCATTTAGACGCTGTATCTGGTGCAGTTTGGACGGTAAATGTTGGCTATGGTCGCGAACGTATCGCTAAAGCGGTTTACGACCAGCTAGTAAAAATGAATTATTTTGCACAGTCGGTGGGTAATGTTCCCGGTGCTTTATACGCTGAAATGCTTATCGATAAAATGCCTGGTTTAAGCCGTGTTTACTACTCAAATTCGGGCTCAGAAGCCAACGAAAAAGCCTATAAGATTGTTCGTCAGATCTCTCATAATAAACATGGCGGCAAAAAGCATAAAATTTTATACCGTGAGCGCGATTATCATGGCACCACTATCACTGCGCTAAGCTCGTCGGGTCAATTCGAACGTAAAGCGCAATACGGTCCATTTACACCAGGCTTTGTTGAAATTCCGCATTGCTGTGAATATCGCTCGCAATACGGTGACGTGACTGATTATGGTGTGCGTGCCGCTAAAGAAATGGAACGTATTATTCTTGAAGAAGGTCCCGATACCATCGGTGCCGTGGTCCTTGAGCCAATTACCGCAGGTGGAGGTGTTATTACGCCGCCAGAAGGTTATTGGGAGACAATTCAAGAAATCTGTAAAAAATATGAGATCTTGCTTCATATTGATGAAGTCGTTTGTGGTCTTGGTCGCACCGGCAAATGGTTTGGTTATCAGCATTATGGCATTAAGCCAGATATGGTGACCATGGCTAAGGGTGTCGCCTCGGGTTATGCGGCAATTTCTTGTACTGTGACAACAGAGGCAGTCTTTAATGCATTTAAAGAAGATCCCTCAGATCGCATGAGCTACTTCCGTGATATATCTACTTTTGGTGGTTGTACAGCAGGACCTGTTGCGGCAATCGAGAATATGAAAATCATCGAAGAAGAAAACCTACTCGAAAACGTTACCGTGCTGGGCGAATATCTTCAAGAGCGCCTTCACGGCTTAAAAGATAAGTACGACATCATTGGCGATGTGCGTGGTAAAGGTTTCTTTGCCGCATTTGAAATGGTAACAGACCGTGTGACTAAAGAGCCTGTCGACGAAAGCGTCGCTATGGCTATTGCTGCTGATTGTATGGAGCAGGGCGTCATTATTGGTCGGACTAATCGTAGTTTTGAAAAGTACAACAACACGATTCTTTTAAGCCCTGCATTGATAGCAACTAAAGAAGATCTTGATCAGATTGTCGATGCTATCGATAATGCTATGACCAGATTAGGTTTATAAGGCTAACCGCTTCTGCTATGCCGGTGTGTTTGGGTGTTCCATGATCACGTGATCAGAGGCATTCAAGTACACCGGCATTTTCGTTTTTATAACTAAATGTGTGTATGTTTATAAAAATAGTTATAAGGTAGGGCCTTTGTTCTCGACAAATTTAGTGGTTTTTTGTTACAATTTTCCTGTTATGTGCACTTATGAGTCAAAAATTATCAAAAATGTTGTTTGGTAAAGTTTTTTTAATGTGCTTTTGAGTGATAAAAAAGTAACTAAAGATTACCAAACGTTAAATAGATTCGCCTTTTTTGAACTAAAATTATTAAAAATATAGTTATAAATAAGAGTCAGCGTCAGTTGTATTCTGAGAGTCTTAATTTCTCTGAAATAAGTCCTCGTTATTAAGAGTCGCCAGCCACATTGTATTGGCAGAGCCTTTTACCTTCAGGTGTAGAAAAATATGAGTATAGTTAAAACCCAAGACCCTTTGAACGAAGTTTCTCAAGTCCAAGCAGACATCATCGCGAAGGACTTACCTGCATTTGAAGACCACGCATCACAAAAAATTAAATTCACAACGTGTTATATGTGCGCCTGTCGCTGTGGTATTAAAGTCACAGTAGAAGACAATAAAGTTCGCTATATTCAAGGTAATCCTAAACATCCTGTCAATAAGGGTGTGCTCTGCGCTAAAGGTAACGCGGGCATCATGAAGCAGTATTCGCCAGCCAAATTAAGCTCCCCATTACTACGTAAGCCGGGTACTGAGCGTGGCGCTGGGGAATTTGAAGAGATTTCTTGGGATCGAGCACTCGATATGCTTGAAAAGCGCCTTAAACGTATTCGCGAGACAGACCCTAAACAGCTTGCCTATTTTACTGGGCGCGATCAAATGCAGGCGCTCACGGGTATGTGGGCGAGTCAATTTGGTACGATTAACTGGGCGGCACATGGTGGCTTCTGTTCAGTCAATATGGCGGCTGGTGGTCTCTACACCATGGGCCACGCATTTTGGGAGTTTGGTGATCCCGACTGGGAAAACACTAAATACTTTATGATGTGGGGCGTGGCAGAAGATCACAGCTCTAATCCTCTTAAATTAGGTCTTAAGCGTCTTAAAGAGCGTGGCGCTAAGTTTGTTGCGGTCAATCCTGTACGCACGGGTTATCAGGCCATTGCCGATGAGTGGGTTGCCATTCGTCCAGGCACTGATGGCATTCTTGCGCTTTCGATGGTGCATGTTTTATTAAAGCATCAATTAGTGGATGAAGAATTCTTAATCCGTTATACCAACTCAGCACAATTAGTTGTGATGACACCCGGCAAAGTAGGCGACGGTCTATTTTATAGAGGCGAGAGCGAAGAGCCTCAAATTTGGGATCAAGTCAAAGAGACCTTTGTTGATTCTAACTTACCAGATATTACTCCTGCATTGTTTGGTGAATACACCGCTCCCGATGGCACACCCTTAAAGACTGCAATGTCGATTATGGTTGAAAAGTATGATGACGAGCAGTATTCGCCAGAGGTCGCAGCAAAAGAATGTGGTGTAGCTGCTGAAGATATTGAGCGTATGGCTCTAGAAATGGCACATGTTGCCTTTAAAGAAAGTATTACCATTGATGTTGAATGGACAGATTGGGCCGGTCGTAAGCACGATAAATTTATTGGTCGTCCTGTCTCTATGCACGCAATGCGGGGTATTTCTGCGCACTCAAATGGCTTCCAAACTTGTCGTGCCATTCATTTACTACAAATTCTTCTGGGTACGATCGATTGTCCAGGAGGCCATTTAGCGAAGCCGCCATTCCCTAAACATATTCCGCCAGGCATTAAGCCTGCAAAAGAAATGGCGCCCAACACACCCTTAAAATCTCCACCGCTTGGTTTTCCTACATGCCCTGAAGATTTGGTGATTAATGAAGATGGTAGCCCAAAGCGCATCGATAAAGCTTATAGTTGGGATGCACCTATTTCTTGCCATGGCTTAATGCATATGGTGATTAGTAATGCGGCTAAGGGCGACCCGTATAAGATCGACACACTAATGTTGTTTATGGCAAACATGGCTTGGAATTCAAGTATGAATACCGAGCAGACCTTGGCAATGTTGGTTGATAAAGAAGACGATGGCGAATATAAAATCCCCTTTATTGTCTGCTCCGATGCGTTCAATTCAGAAATGGTTGCCTACTCAGATCTAGTCCTTCCCGATACGACTTACCTAGAGCGTTACGATACGATATCTATGCTCGATCGTCCGATTTCTGAGCCACATGCAGCTTGCGATTCTGTTCGTATTCCGGTGATAAAACCCGATCGTAATGTCATGTCTTGGCAAGAAGTGATGGTTGAAATGGCCGGCCGTCTAGAGTTTCCTGCCTTTATTAAAGATGGCGAGCGTAAATATAAAGATTACAAAGACTTTATTATTAACTTCGAAAAAGAACCCGGAATTGGCTTCTTAGCCGGTTATCGTGGCAAAGATGGTGAAAAATCATTGCGTGGCGAACCTAATCCTCGTCAGTGGGAGGCCTACGAAGAAAATGAAGGCTTCTTCGAGCATAAGCTCGACATGAACCAGCGTTATATGCGCCATGCAAACCTGGATTACTTAACGCTCGCCAAAGAGGCGGCTTGGGTGGGCAGCACTAAGCAAATCGTTATCGAAGTTTACTCTGAAAAGCTGCAAACATTCCGCTTAGCAGGCCAAGGCTTATACGACGGCCCAATGCCAACAGAGGAACACCATAAAGAGCGTCTGACGAAATATTTTGACCCTTTACCGATTTATTACATGCCGCTAGAGGAGCAGCGTATTGATCGTGAAGAATATCCATATCATGCGGTCAATCAGCGCCCCATGTTTATGTACCACAGCTGGGATAGTCAAAATGCATGGTTGCGTCAGATTATGTCGCAAAACTATTTGTTCATGAATCGCCTTGCTGGTGAGCGCGACGGTATTAAAGATCTTTCTTGGGTTTGGGTTGAGTCTCACAACGGTAAAATTCGTTGTCAGATCAAACTAATGGAAGGTACCAACGAGCAAACAGTGTGGACTTGGAATGCAATTGCTAAACGCGGTGGCGCTTGGGGTCTAGATAAAGACGTTAAAGAGAATACCGATAGTTTCTTGATGAATCATCTCATCTCCGAATTGTTACCTCAAAAGGGCGATAACTTAGATGGCGTGACAAACTCAGATCCTATTACTGGACAAGCTGCTTGGTATGATCTGCGCGTTAAAATAACACCGGCAGCAGTGGGTGAGACGGGTAGCTGGCCAACATTTGCCGCGCTTAAGGCTCAGCCCAATGCCAAGAAATCACCAAAAATGTTGAGCTATAGTAGCCACAAAAACGTTAACCTTTTACGCTCGATGTCAGATATTCTGACTCGTGGCGATAAATAATAGCACCGAACGGAGAAGTACTATGAAGTTAGGTCTTGTTATTGATCTGGATACCTGTGTTGGTTGTCATGGTTGTGCGACCGCTTGTAAGCAGTGGAATACATCGGGCACTATTGGGCCATTAGCCGATAAAGACCCTTACGGTCGCGAGCCCGTAGGTGCCTGGTTAAATCGCATTCGCTCTTACGAAGTCGACGATACGCCAAATAGTAAAACAGTACATATGCCAATGTCTTGCATGCATTGTGAGACTGCAGATTGTGTGACGGTATGTCCTACAGGTGCTTCTTATAAGCGCGAAGAAGATGGCATCGTTTTAGTTGATCAAGATAAGTGTATGGGCTGTAACTTATGCTCTTGGGCTTGTCCTTACGGTGCTCGTGAGCTTGATCCTGAGCAAGGTGTCATGAAGAACTGCACCCTGTGTGTGGATCGAATTTATGACATGACGCTACCCAAAGCCGAGCGTCAGCCAGCCTGTGTTTTAACGTGTCCCACACGTTCACGTGTTTTTGGTGACTTTGACGATCCCGATTCAGAGGTTAGCAAATTGGTGCGTGAACGCGGCGGCAAAGCATTAATGCCAGAGCTTGGTTATAATCCGGTTAATAGTTATTTGCCGCCACGTAATAAGCCCGTTCAAGAGCAAATCGATCCTGAATCACTTAAAGATACTGTAAAAGGTTGGGTCAATAAAATGATTGCTCGCTAATGCGGTAATCATTTTTTGTAATATATTTACTATCAATAATCTATTTAAGCTATTTTTTAATATATCTATTAAAGATAATTTATTGGGATAAAAAGAGGTCATACAATGCATCCGGCTTTTTCAGTTTTAATTTTTACAGTGATGTCAGGAGCAGGCTACGGCCTGGCAGCAATTCTGATTTTAGGTCACCTAAGTGGCGTCAGTCAGTTACAAGAGTCAAATGTATTATTAACATCTGGCATTTTAGCGTTAGCATTAATAACACTGGGTTTACTTTGCTCTATGGGGCATTTGGCCAATCCAAAAAATGCATGGCGTGCCTTTAATCGCTTTAAAACCTCTTGGTTATCGAGAGAAGGCGTTTTTGCGGTGTTGTTTTATCCATTTTTTCTTGCCTATTTAGTCATTATTTGGACACAGGGGTCGCAGGTTGGCGGTTTGCTTAGTGCTGTTGGCATTGTTGCCGCATTGATCGCTATTGTGACGCTGTTTTGCACGAGTATGATTTACGCAAGTCTAAAAACTATTCGACAATGGAACTCATCGCTAACACCATTAAATTATATGTTGCTAGGCTTAATGTCTGGTTCTTTAGTGTTGATAGCGATTCAATCGACATTAACGGGCACGGCCTCCAGTATTTTGTACCAGCTAGCGTCAGCGCTTTTAGTGTTGGGTGCTATTGCAAAGGTTATTTACCTATTTTGGATTGGAAAGCCGTCAGGCAGTACCATCAATACGGCAACAGGCTTTACTCAAGCAAGTGTTCGACTGTTTGATCAAGGGCATACTGCAAACGGTTTCTTAAATAATGAATTTGGCTATACGGTAGAGGCGAATAGAATAATTTGCCTGCGCGTTCTTATGTTAGTAACAGCTTTTTTGATTCCATTTTTATTATTACTAAGTGGTTCTTCAGGCCTATTTATTGTTGCGGCATTACTGGCAGTGGGTGGTTTGTTGATTGAACGCTGGTTGTTTTTTGCAGAAGCACGACACGTAGTACGCTTATATCATGGCGACCAACGAACCTAAGTTTCTCCTCATTTGTCAATTTGATAATGGCGATGAATAGGGTGACTAACCTTGCTCATCGCCATTATGCGTTTTAGATAACGGCATTTTTATTATTACTATTGGAAGGTCATGGCACCCAGAAAATCTAAATTTAGACATTTTAAAAGTTCTTCTTTATTACGTTTTTTTCCCTTTTTAATTTGGGCGAAAACTGTAACGGGTAAAAGTGCATATGCTGACCTACTTGCAGGTCTTACCGGTGCAGTGATTGTTTTACCTCAAGGTATTGCCTATGCATTGATTGCAGGCTTACCGCCCGAGTACGGTTTATATACTGCTATTATTACTCCTATTGTCGCTGGTCTTTTTGGCTCTTCCATTCACTTAATTTCAGGACCGACTGCTGCCATATCGATTGTGGTAATGAGTGTCACCAGTAGCATTGCTGCACCAGGTAGTTCAGAATTTGTCTCTATTGCGCTAACTATTACGCTGCTAGCGGGTTTAATTCAGTTTGGTTTTGGTGTTGCACGCTTTGGCGTGTTGGTTAACTTTATTTCTCATACCGTTGTTATTGGCTTTACCGCAGGTGCCGCCATTTTAATTGGCACAAGCCAATTAAAATATGTATTAAGTGTGCCCATAGAACGTGGTAGCTCTTTTATTAGTACGTGGAGCCAATTAATACATCATATTCCCGACGCCAATATATTAGCCGTTGTGATTGCTGCAGTGACGATTGTTGCAACCTTGGTGATTAAAAAAATCAATAGAAAATTGCCTAGTATGTTGTTGGGTATGATTATCGCGAGCATCTTTGCTTGGCTAATGGATAGCGCTAATAATGGTATCGCACTTGTTGGTGCCTTACAGTCCAGCTTGCCTGGATTAGCAGTGCCAAGTTTTTCACACGAACAACTGAGTGTGGTGCTACCGGGTGCATTTGCGATTGCGGTATTGGGTTTGGTAGAGGCTGTCTCTATAGCGCGTGCAATTGGCATACGCTCTGGTCAACGTATTGATGGCAACCAAGAGTTTATTGGTCAGGGTCTTTCTAATGTTGTGGGTAGTTTTTTCTCTTGTTACGCAGGCTCGGGGTCTTTTACTCGATCAGGTGCTAATTATGATGCGGGCGCGCAATCACCACTGTCTGCTATTTTTGCGGCATTAATCTTAGTGTTAATTTTATTATTGATTCCCCAAGTCACAGCTTATCTACCTTTGCCTGCGATGGGTGGCGCTATCTTATTAATTGCCTGGAACTTAATTGATGTGCCACATATTGTTCAAATTGTCAAAAGTCACAAAGAAGAAGCGGCTGTTTTAACGGTTACTTTTCTATCAACATTATTTATCGAATTAGAATTTGCTATTTATGTGGGTGTTATTTTATCGCTAACTCTTTATTTGCGTCGCACATCAAAACCCAAAGTATCAGAGGTTGCACCAATTCCCTTTAATACCGGTACCTATCTTCGTAGTGTTGCACTCTTTGATTTAAAAGAATGTCCTCAACTTAAAATCATTCGTATAGATGGCTCTGCTTTTTTTGGAGCAGTTGATTATATTCAATTACAAATTCGTAAAATTAGTGCGCGCCATAATGAGCCTTCTTACATATTGCTTCATTGTAGCGGTATTAATTTTATCGATATTGCTGGCGCTGAAATGTTGTACCAAGAAGCATTGAAATTACAGCGACGGGGTGGCCGATTAAGTTTTTGTGCAATGAACATAGGCGTTAAAAAAGAACTTGAGCGCATGTATTATTTAGAAAAACTTGGCGACAAGAATTTTTATCTAACAACAGATGACGCGCTTAAAGAGCTTGTGCCTTTACTTGACCAAAATATCTGTGATACATGTGATGTTCGTATTTTTCAACAATGTCCAGAAAAAAAGCCAGCACAAGAGCTAGAGCAAAAAGAAGGTGATGATACGCAGACTTTGGTTATACAAACACAATCTTAATCTAAAGGGAATCAGACAAGTCTGCAAATTAAATTAGGCACTCTAGCGTTAGTTGTTAATATGCCTAAATTTTTTTTAACTACAGACGTTAAAATTTATTCACGACCAATATAGCCACAGTGATGTGATGTGATGTGGTGTAGTAGAGCATTAATGATTCCCCTAAGAGGGCCTGCTTTTGGAGCACAGCTTTTGTGTACTAACTGCAGCTATTAAAATAATAATAAGAAGCCAACATTACAGTGATGTGTATGTTGCAACGTTACTATTAGGAAACAGATATGTCACTTAAACAAATAATAGCTGCAATAATTTTTTGTAATATTGCCATTATTATTAGCCGAATTGTTCCTACAATAGAAATTGCTTGGGTAAGTGCCATTTTAGTACTCACGATTTATTTGTTTGCCTTTGAACTTGTAGACGTTGATGTTGCAGCAATTACTATTATGGTGATTTTAGGTTTAA
>CAXMPB010000004.1:0-2786 GCA_964195035.1 Cellvibrionaceae bacterium
ATTAAGTTTTGACGCTATTTTAATGTTACGGCTTAAAGTATTTGAAAAACATCGTAACAAAAGGTGTAATTGAATATTCTTTACCTAAGCTCATAGCATTCATATTAATAAGAAGATCCAATGAAAGCAGTAGTTATAGAGCCAAGTCGCCTATACCGGCGATTAATTACGAATATATTGACTTCTTTTAAGCTAGAGGTGGTTGCTACGATCGTGGTCAAGAAGCTCTAGATGATATAGAAAATGAGAGGCCCGAAGCCATATGTATATCAATGCATCTGCCTGATATGACGGGCATTGATGTTTGCCAAAGAATACGTGATATGGGTGAAGTTTATAAAAACGTGCCTATCTTGATGATTACCTCCGAAGATAATCCCGATATCTTAGCTAAAGCATTGATTGCCGGCGCTACTGATATATTGAAAAAAGATGAAGCGGATAATATTGAAATACGCCTGCAAGCATTGCTGCCAAATCATCTTATTAAGCGCCATAGTGGTGATGTACTGTATTTAGAAGACAGTCAAACAGCTGCCAATGTGGCGCGGGCTCAGCTTAAATAAGTTGGTCTAACAATAGATCATGCGGCAACCGTAGAGCAGGTATTAAATTATATCGAGAACAAATCCTATGATTTATTGATTACTGATATTGTATTGAATGAAGCGTTAACAGGGTTGGATTTCACTAAAGAGATTAGATCAAGATCTGAGCCTGATCACACGCCAATATTGGCGATAACGGCAATGGATGACGTGACTCGTCGGGTGGCGATATTAAACGCTGGCTCCAATGATTATTTAATAAAACCCATTATTGAAGATGAATTTTTTGCACGTATTAATAATTTATTAAGTTCAAAAGCACTCTTTGACCAATTAAAGCGTAAGCGTTTAATCGAGCTTGCAACAAAAGATTCATTAACAACGTTATACAATCGTCATTTTTTATTAGAGACCGCACAACGTAAATTAGCCGAGGCTCATCGCCATAAATTCAAACTTTCGCTAATGGTGCTTGATGTTGATTATTTCAAACGCATTAATGATGAATTTGGTCACGATGGTGGCGATCATGTACTTAAGTCAATAGCTGAAGTTTTGAAAAATCAATTTAGAGAGGAAGACCTTGTTGCACGTGTAGGCGGTGAAGAGTTTGTAGTTATACTGAGTCACTCCGATGAAAAAAATACCTTTGAACGCGCTGAGCAATTACGAAAAAATATTGAAGACCTAAATGCTCTCGGAAAAAAATAACGGTCAGTATCGGTTTGACAACGCTTGATTTAGGTAATAGTAAAGAGACCTTTGACGATCTCTTTACCCGCGCTGATAAAGCACTATATGAATCAAAAAATTCTGGCCGTAATTGTGTGACGCAAGCTAAGAAACACTATGAGGCTTGATGCTGTTTTATAGCAAGTTATTCCTGCTTGTTACTTTACACAATTATAAGCTAAATATTGTTGACTACCTTCTACGGGCTCGCTAAGGGGTATAATGGTGTCAGCTTGTAATTTAACGGCCTCATTTTTTGCGAGAACCAATAACTCTTCTTGAATTTTCTTCTTGCCGCGAGGAATAAAACCAATTTTTGATGCAACGCTAACATTTATGTCGCCCGCTTTTTGGCAGTTGCCTATGCGGTCTGCGGTTGATACATTGACACTGCGTCCATCGGTGTTTTCATTTACCCATGTGCAAGCGCTAATGATTAAGGTGCTGATTAAGATGGCTAAAATTTTCATTGCTTTTCCTTTTTTATAAAAGTCTTTAGGTGCGTTAAAATCAATTTAAATTAATGTTTTTACTGGCAATCACTTCATAACTATTATAGCCGCGCCGCTGCCACCATTCACTTGCCTGTGTGTTAGCTGTATCCCAGCCTACTTGAAAAGCTTGTGCGCCAAGAGTGATTAAGCGTTGTTCAATACTGTCTAATAATATTTGACCGACACCTTGCCTGCGCTGTTTTTCATTGACCCATAAGCTGTAAATAACGCCAACAGATGATAATTTAACGCCGGGGCGCTCATATAAGTGTCCAGTAATAGTGCCAATAATTTTTTTGTTTTTAGTAACCTGGTTATAAGCGACTAACATAACTGCATTCGGCGATTTAATGGCATGCTCGATAAATTCATGTGCGCGAGACTGCTTAGCATCTGTGTCGCCTCCAAAAGGACGGCTACTTGCAGCTGAATCGATTAGTTGCCACATGTTCGATAGCAACGCTATTTGTTCGGGGATGGCTTCTTCGATTATTAGAGTAGACATGATATTGATATTACACGCTGCCTTGTGCCTCGACCACTAAAATACGGGCCTCGCCTTTTGGGTGAGCGACATGTTCTGTGCCAATAGAGGCATAAAAAATATCACCAGTCTCTAAAGTCGCGATCTCTTCTTTACCATCTTTTTTATAAAACATATCCACGCTGCCATCAAGTACAACAAAGACTTCTTGTCCGTCGTTGATATGCCATTTGTAGGGTTGATCGGTCCAATGAAGTTTCGTGGTAATACCATTCATATTGGCAATATTTCTAGAGCCCCAAGCTTTTGTATGAGTAAATTCTTTGCTTCTGATGACTTCCATAATTATTATCCAATAAAATCATAGTTATGAGGATAGTTACAAAAATAGTGACGAGAATAATACTGTAAGATTCAAAGCTGCCGCTTTTATAAATGCGATCTTTGTATAAAACAATGATATTGCTAGATGCTACGATTGGTGTGCTTTTGACTGCGAAGTTATCTACACCTTTGTGAGCCTTAAGG
>CAXMPB010000005.1:0-3926 GCA_964195035.1 Cellvibrionaceae bacterium
ATTGGATTCTTTCGTTGGATGCTGATGAGCGAGTGACTTCAGAGCTAAAAAAGTCTATCGAAGACTTTTTTAGCTCTGAAAATAAAGATCAGTATGTAGGAGTTAAGTTTCCGCGATTGACTTACCATATCGGTAAGCCTATCAGGCACTCTGGTTGGTACCCTAATGCGCGCTACAGGCTATTTAAAAAAGGATTTGCACATTGGGGCGGAGAAAATCCTCATGACAAAATCATTCTAAACGGTCAAGGCTGTATGCTAAAAGGGGATTTGATTCATTATAGTTTTGTTGATATATCGGATCATGTGGGAACCATAAATACATTTTCATCCATAGCTGCTTACATGAGGTTTGGTAAAGGCAGGAAGTTTTATATTTGGCGATTATTAGTAAAGCCAACGATTAAATTTATTGAGCTGTATTTAATTAAAAGAGGCTTTCTAGATGGAATGGCTGGATATATAATTAGTGTGAGTTCAGCATATTCTACATTTTTAAAAGAAGCGAAGCTATATGAGCTTGACAAGCTAGGTGTCGATGCTCCTAGTAACTTATCAAAAAATTACCGTAAGAATTAAAACATTTTAAGTTTCTTAGGGCTATAGTATATATATTTTACTTATCCAAGTAATTGCTTGATGTTCATTAAAGTGTGAATCTCGTTGGTCTCTAAAAAACTTATGTTGCGGTTTGCCATGACAGTTGCTGAAGTAACATCATCTAAGTTATAGACGGCCCACTCCCAATTTCCGCGCCAAATGTCTTTGTTTTTTTCTGGCAATTTTTCGACATCGCAAAAGACAAAATCGGGCTGTAAAGTCTTTAATTGTTTGAATGAATTGTCATTCCATGCGGATAAGACCCATCCTGTTTTCATTGGCGATTTTCTTTGAGTGTATTCTATTACCTTGTGATTGAACGAAATAATAATACATTGAGATTGCGTGTTGGTATCGAGAATCGGTTTGAAGGTCGATACCATAACCGTTGCCAGATCAAAATGATCGATAGATTCTTGTTTGATCTCTACAAAAGCGGTGACGTCCGAATGAATTTTTAACCACTCACAAAATATTTTAAAGCGGGTAAATGTATTGTTAGAAAACTCATCGCCAAAGCGCTGTGGATAAGAGGCTGCATGTGTTTCAAGTTGCGTACTATTAATATTGCAGATAACTTCATCAACATCTGCAATACGCTTGATGCTAAGGTCGTGATGCAAAAAAGGAATAAGGTCGGCGGTAAGTTGAAGGTCTATTTCTACAAGACGCGCACCGCAATCGTAGGCCGCTTTGTAGGCGATTAAGGTGTTTTCTGGATAGCGACCAGAGTAGCCGCGATGAGCAATCAAGAAAGGAGCTTGACCTGTGAGCGACATTGTATCTGTAATAGTTTCTGTCATAAGATGAAAGTGCCTGTTTTGATCCCCTCTGTTTTTCGCTCCTAATTTTTAGCCCAATTTATTGAGTAAATTAGCTTGAAATTATTTTATGGGGTTTTTACCCGTAAAGTTTTCTGAGACATAGGCCTTGATCATTGCGGTATCGGCATCAGCATCGCCAGTAGCTTGCCATTGCTTGCCAATAGTCATTACTTTTGTTGGGTAATCCCAACCCACTAATATGAGAGGAACTTGCGCCTCCCATGCCATTCTTGCGGCACCTGTCTTCCAGTCTTTTACCGTCGAGCGAGTGCCTTCGGGAGTAATAGCAATCCATACCTTGTCATTGGTTTTTATCCAATCAGTTATCTGTAACACGATATCTTCCGATGATTTCCTATCGACGGGAATACCGCCAAGAAACAAAAATAAACCTTTTAGTGGCCAAATAAAGGCTTCTTTTTTCATAAGATAGGACAGTTTTATACCACAGGCCAAACTGCAGCACATAGCGAGAATGAAATCCCAGTTAGAAGAGTGGGGTGCACCCACTAAGATAACTTTAGGGTAGTCAGGCATTTCGCCCACTAAGCGCCAGCCCAATATTTTTAGGCAAAAGCGCCCAAATAGTCGAGAAAAACGCCCGCCAAAAGGCGGTGCATTTTTGGGTAATACAGGAATAGATGTCGTCATTTTGTATTATATTTCTTTGACAAAAATTTTAGAATTACGTTGATAATTATAAACCTTCAAGCGCTCTTGAGGCAGTATCTCTAGAGAAGACAACACAAACCCTTGCTCTTGAAACCAATGCTCGGTTTGTGTAGTTAGAATAAATAACTGCTTCATTTTTATTTTTAATGCTTGTTTTTCTACATGTGCCAGTAGTTTAGTTGCCCTACCGTTTTTTCTATACTCGGGGTGTGTTGCCATACAGGCAATCTCGCCTGCGTTATCTTGTACAAAAGGATAAAGCGCTGCGCAGGCGATAATTGTGCCGTCTATTTCCATCACGGTAAAATGTTCAATTTCTTGCTCTAGGCGTTCTCTTGAACGTTTTACTAATGAACCTTCTTTTTCTAGTGGCTCGATTAAATTAAGAATACCGCCAACATCATCAATGCGAGCGCGACGGATTAACTCATAACTGTCGCGATGAAGCATTGTGCCAAAACCATCGCGCGTAAATAACTCTTTAATTAATGCACCGTCATCGGTATAGCTAATGAGCTGGGCTCGATTAACGCCGCGGTCACAGGCGTTATAACAGGCTTTTAGCGAGAAGTGACCATCACTTATATCTTTGCGCAGCAGTAATTTTTCGCATTGCAGTAAGGTTAGTTGTCGCTGCAGCTCGCCATCATCATCGAGCACGCCATTCGTTTTAGTAAACGCAATTAATTTGTCAGCCTCTAGGGCAACGGCAATCTCGGTAGCAACTTCGGTATAGGTTAAATTAAATGTCTCGCCAGTTACGGAGTAGCCAATGGGAGAAATAAGGGCTATCGAGCCATTAAATAACATTTCATCGAGACCGTAGGCATCAATCTTGCGCACCTTGCCGGTGTATTGTAAATCGACACCATCGACAACACCGCAGGGCATCGCTGTGACGATATTGCCGCTGCGGACTTGGATATCGGCATTGTACATAGGCGAATTTGGTAAGCCTGTAGACAGTGCAGATTCTATGGCAAAGCGGGTCGAGCCGACGGCATTAATAAAGCAATCAAGTGCTTTGGCATCGGTCACGCGCTTACCTTGATGAATTTCAGTGCCTATATTTTGTAGTTCGAGCTGTGCTTCTATTTGCTGGCGGGCGCCATGCACCAGCACGATACGCACACCAAGATGATTGAGTAGCGCGATGTCGTGAATAATATTGGCAAAATTACTGTGACTGACGGCAGCACCGGGCAGCATGATCACAAAGGTCTTATTGCGATACGCTTTTATATAAGGTGATGTTTGCCTAAAAGAGGTGACGTGGTCGGGTATTGTGTTCATGCTGCTTATCTTTTATTAAATGATGTAATTAAGGCTTACAATTAAACCCTATAATTAAACCAAAGTCGCGCTGTCTGCACACCTTCAGACCTTATAATAGAGCTTTTTCTAGTTGTTCGTATGTATTCTCTTCAAAAATGGCTGTGATAGACTCTTTGTTTTGTAAAGACATCTCATCGCGAAGCTTCTCGTCAGATAATACCTGCTCCATCATACCAGCTAAGGTCTTTGTACTTTCGCCATCATAAATAAAGTTTTTAGATGTGCCTTCTAGTAACTCGCTGGCGCCGACCCATTTGTTGGTTATAACGGGTGTTGCGCAGGCCATCGCTTCTGCGACAACACGACCAAACTCTTCAAATTTTGCAGGTAATATAAACAAATCTAAAGCGTGAAATAAGACAGATACATTGTTAACGATAGGTATATGTTTTATGCGCTCTTTATATTTATTTTCCTGAAGAGAGGCTTCGGCCTCGGGGTAAATCTTATCTTTACCAACAAAAATAAAATAGCACTTTTTTGCGAGCTCTTTTGG
>CAXMPB010000006.1:0-6875 GCA_964195035.1 Cellvibrionaceae bacterium
TTTAGAAAAGTTGCTTGAGTTGTATTTCTTTAACAAAAACCCTCTGCAAGCTAGAGCATCTCTTCACTTCGTCACATCACCTATTTTTTTGCACACACAATGCAAAAAACTACCTTTTATTTAAAAACTTAACTCGACTCATTAAGTGAGCACTTGCTTACAGCGAAGCGCTTTAATAGTAACGACCCATACCCTAGCACTAAAAGATGGAACTATTTAAAACCTTAAGTACTGGCTTCATAGTTGAATTCAATCATCTATCAAGGTCTAGTAAGGTATAATGGGTGATCAAATTGTCGCCAATCCGACAATCAAAATCCAACAGTCGAGAAAAAAAATAATCAATATGGGCGATAGAAAGGACTTACAATTAAGTATCTCGACAAGGCTTAAGCTTCGCCCGCTTTATCTTTTAGGGGCTTTATTGTTATGTATGACGCCTTTTTTACTTATTAGCAGCGGTATTCCTAGCGTATTAGATCGCGTCATCAATAGTGGTTCCTTATCGATTGTATCTAGCAATGGTCCCATTACTTATTATGAAGGACCCTTTGGTTACACCGGTTTTGAATATGAACTTACCGAGGCCTTTGCTGATCATCTCGGTGTTGCCCTAAAAATTAACGATCAGTCTAATCTCAGCGAAATGCTCGCATCGATTGAAGCAAAAAAAGGACATTTTGCCGCTAATAATCTTAGTGTTACGCCCGAACGCCAGAAGTCGTTAAATTTTTCTGTGCCATACATGCAAGTCAAGCAGCATGTCATCTATCGTCGTGGCAGCAAACGTCCAAGCACTATCGATGACTTACTTGATTTAGATATTGTGGTTATCGCCAATAGCTCTCACGCTGAATTTTTACGCTCATTAAAAGAAACCTTCCCCGCTCTACATTGGCGAGAAATCGATGAGGTAGAGCCGCTAGATTTACTCGAAAATATTCATAGCGGTCGCGCTGATGTGACGATTGTCGATTCTACTTTTTTTACCGCTAACCGAAACATTTACCCCAAGGCACGACGCGCTTTTGATTTACATGAAGAAAAAAATATAGCGTGGGCATTTCCAAAATCACATGATGGCAGTTTGTATAAAGCGGCTAATCAATTTTTAGTGAAATATCGCGATAGCGGCGAGTTAAAAAAACTTAGAGATAAATATTTTGAAAATAAACGTCTAGACGAGGGCGGTGCATTAACATTCTCAAGACATATTGATAATCGCCTACCTAAATGGGAGAGTTATTTTAAAATATCGGCTGATGAATTTAATTTAGATTGGTTATTTATTGCCGCAATAAGTTATCAGGAGTCTCATTGGAATGCGAGTGCGCGCTCTTACACAGGTGTACGTGGTTTAATGATGCTAACGCAACGTACAGCCAAAGGGCTAGGAATCAAAAATAGACTTGACCCTAAACAAAGTATACGCGGAGGAGCTAAATATTTTACGCAACAAGTTAACCGCCTACCAGAAAGAATTAAAAACCCTGATCGCCTTTGGATGGCACTAGCATCCTATAATGTCGGCTATGGGCATTTAGAAGATGCGCGCGTATTAACCCAGTCACAAGGCGGCAACCCCGACATCTGGAGTGATGTTAAAAAACGCTTACCCTTATTGAGCAAGAAGAAATACTACAAAAAAACGAAGCATGGTTATGCCCGCGGATGGGAGCCTGTAGAATACGTAGAGAGAATTCGTAATTACCATAACATTTTAGTGTGGCATCACGAATCTCAACAAAGACGCTTAGCGCTTGAGCTACAAAATTCAATAGAGCCTGTTACTGTGTCTAGCATATCTAATGGAGAAATTATAACTAACACTCGATTTTAAGCTTGCATCCAACACTTTTTCATAGCTTTAATTCATGTTCGAAAAATAAAATTTGACCGCTATTTTTTTATTCTCAGGCTTACTTTATTTCAGACTCTTTTTTACTCTTTATTTTAATCTGCTCACGTCTTTTCCCAAAAAATGTACTAATAATCTCGCTACATTCATCGCTACAAACCCCTGCAACAACTTCTACTTTATGGTTTAAATAGGGCGCATCCAGTAGGTTTATCTGACTATTAACAACGCCAGCTTTTGGCTCGCTCGCACCATATATTAAGCGTTTAATGCGGCTATGTATCATTGCACCGGCACACATCGTACACGGCTCTAATGTTACATAAAGACTGGCTGCAATTATGCGATAATTGTTGTTGTTTTTTGCAGCATCACGCAGAGCCATAATCTCTGCATGTGCCGTTGGATCACAAGTAGAGATAGGCTGATTAAAGCCCTTGCCGATAATTTCATTATTCAACACCACAATAGCACCCACGGGCACCTCACCCTTAAGTGCTGCTTTTTTTGCTTGCGCAAGCGCTTGACTCATCCAGTAATTATCATCAAACATAATGTTTTGTTACGTTGTAGTGACTATTTATATTGTTGTAAAGAATCATTGATCCATCCGTAATTATCAATCATGCTCGCCAATGTATTCAAAGCGAGGGGATATTTTACCATCAACAGATACCGTCTCGGTAAACATAGAGAAGGGTCTTACCCACCAAGAATAATCGCCATACAAACACCGATACACCACTAACAATTCATCCGACTCACTATGCCTCGCGGTATTAAACACTTCGTACTCTTGCCCTTTATAATGTCGGTAACGACCTTTGGTTAACAATTCACTCATAACACTCTCTATATTATTTTGCTGCTTTATTAAATTCATCAATATCGCTATTCTAACGACTTACTAACGGGAACCCTACTATTATGCCTTTAATTTTTTATGTCACACACGATGGGAATATGTATGAAGCCGATGTTGCAATTGGCGACAGCGTAATGAATGGCGCCGTACAAAATATGATAGATGGAATACTTGGCGAGTGTGGCGGTGTTATGAGCTGTGGCACATGCCACTGTCATATCGATGCAAAGTGGCAAGGTAAAATCGGTGAGCCTGACAGTACGGAGCTAATAATGTTAGAAGCTTCCCATAATTATGAAGCTAATAGCCGACTCAGCTGCCAACTAAAAGTGACTGCAGAAATGGAAGGGTTAACGGTACATTTACCCGAATCACAATATTAACTTTTAATAACGACTAAAAACTAGTTAGTCATTGCTATAACTCGCTAGTTTTTATCGATGCCATCTATCATATTGCTACCTGAATCGTCCTCGGGCTCTTCATTTCTTGTCTGCCCAAATTCCGCTCCCATCTGCTGATGTAAATAAGATAATCCCAGCAAGGATAAACCACCAAAAAACCGCACCGACTAAAGTGCCAATCCAAAGTCAAAGGCGAGAGACATAACCTATTAAAAATAATGCAGAATAAAGAACCAGACTGTAGCCACCGGCGAGTGCTGCAAAGGTATCATACCGACCTTTAAGCCGATGTGATTGATCAGCACCTGCCTGTAATAAAGCGCCTATTAAGAGCGCGAGTAAAATTCTTGCCTCGGGTCCTAATAAATTATTATCTAGCGAGTCTTTAACCAGAAAATGGCCAGAGAACCCGATACTCGCGCCACCGACCCATATCATCCAATGTGTAGAGGCGCTTTCAAATAGCGTCTAAAAAAGGATGTGCCTGAGTTTTTTTATTTTTGTTGTTCTTATTAATAGCGCTAGATCCTAGAGACTTGTTCCAAGCGTTCTCGTTACTCTGGTCAGTTGACTCAATACCTGCATAGTGAAATCTCTAAGGATACGTCATCAGATCCGTCCACATTGGGCTCTTTATATTTAGAGCTTTCACTTGCTTGCAATTCTTTATAGCAATTCACCTCTTGATTAGAGCTTGGCTGTTGATTTTGAGGCTCGCGGGCTGACTTGACGGCGAAGACTGATTAAGGGATGACGGATTAGTAACAAATTTTGGGCCCAGAGTTGATGGTGATACCAATTTATTAAGACAATTAATTTCTTTTTTTTACTGATAGTTTTAGGCGGCTAGCGCTTGAGTTCGAAAAAATTTGACCCATCCTAAAACACCACCAATAAAAAAAACAGACTAATCAGCCAGAAAAAAACAGAAGCCCATCCATAATTTTTCTCTTGTTGGCGCAAGTAATTAAACAACTATTGAGCAATAAAAAATAGTTAGTTACAAATTTTTATTGTTATTCTCATCGACTCTTTTTTCTTTTTTTAGTGCTCGTGCCTCATGCAATTGCGCTGGTGACAAACCAATATGTTCCTCGTGACGCGCAACGGCTAATTCAATTTGTTTTTGGCGTTCTTGGAAACGTGTTTTTTGTTCAGGCGTCTGACTATCATAGCATCGAGGACAAGCCACCCCCAATAAATAGTTATCGGATAATTTGTCATCTTCAGTAATTGGGTGCCGACAACCATGACATTGATCATAAGAGCCTTTTTTTAAATTGTGATCAACCGCAACACGATTATCAAAAACAAAACACTCACCCTCCCAACGAGACTCTTTTTTAGGCACGTCTTCTAAATACTGAAGAATACCGCCTTGAAGATGATAGACTTCATCGAAACCTTGCTCTTTTAAAAAAGCTGTCGACTTTTCACAACGAATACCACCAGTACAAAACATAGCAATTTTTTTATGTTTTTCAGGGTCCAGGTTTTCAGCCACATATTGAGGAAACTCACGAAAATTAGTCGTCAATGGGTCTTTGGCACCTTTAAATGTTCCTATCGCTACTTCATAATAATTTCTAGTATCGACAACAACCACATCGGGGTCATCAATTAAAGCATTCCAATCTTGTGGTTTAACATAAGTACCTACCACTTTATTAGGGTCGATACCTTCAACACCCATCGTAACGATTTCTTTTTTTAATTTTACTTTCATCCTATAAAACGGATGTTCATCATAATAAGATTCTTTGCAATTAATAGCCGAAAATTTTGGCATACTTTGCATATAGGCAAGCAACGTATCAATCGCCTCACGACTACCTGCCACCGTTCCATTAATGCCTTCGCTAGCAAGTAATAATGTCCCTTTGATATCATAGCGATCACAAAACTCGATCAGTGGCTGACGAAGGTCTTCGTATTCAGGCAAACTGACAAAGCGGTACAAGGCAGCAACAACAATTTTTTTCATAGTCTTTTAATAGCTTTTAATCGCTAAGCGATTTTTAAAAATGGTTTTAAATAAAAAAATAATTAACAATGTAAAGATTAGCCTTAATAATAAGAAATATTATCACATCGCTCTTAGCGACTTGTAACAGTAATCAATGATGCCTAAGTGATTCAAAAAAAAACCACAGGGCTTTTACACGATAGTTATTTTCCGCCGCCTAGGCAAGGAGGTGATGGGGCGATGTCGCCTTGTTTAACAGACCACTCAGACACATCAAAGGCACTCACAGAAAACGCATGTACTCGCTCAACCTCTTGTGCTGCAGCGCTATATATCATTTTATGACGCTGTATTCTGCTTGTATTAACGAAGTCATCACTCACGATAATAACCTTAAAATGACTTTCTGACCCTTTAGGTACATTGTGACCATCACTTTCGTTGATCACATTTAAAAAAGTAGGGGAAAAAGCCGCTTGTAACGTCTGCTCTATTTGTTGTTGAACTTTCATACATATTGGCCATTAAAAATTATTGATATTTTACCGTATCTTTGTCACAAACCACTAAATTTTTACGGCCTTTATTGACGACAAATCAAAAATTTTAAAGTTTATAGACTACACTTAGTCATATTCTCTTTATTCAAGCAATTTATACAGTTGATTTATACACTTTTTCGAGTAAGCTGGCGCATACTATGTCTAACAAAATTTTTATTAATCGCCGTAAAGGTGATGAGCGTCGTGAAGATGACGACCCCTGCAAAGACCTCGATGTCGATCTTTATCACCGCAAACGCCGCAAAAAAGTCGAGCGTCGTGAAGATCGATCTCTTGGGGAAGATTATTACGCGTTTACACCAGAACAAGACGTCAATGATGAGAAAAATGCCCCCCCCAGACATTAACGACCAAAACACCCTTATTCAATTTATTTATCAAGCTATCTCTAACCCTTACGAATATAGGCCTTCAGACTTGCTATGAGAATATTACTAGCACCGATGGAAGGCGTAGTTGATGCGATTATGCGTGATTTATTATGCGCAATTGGTGGTATCGATGTCTGCGTGACAGAGTTTATCCGCATTAACGACCACCTACTTCCCGACAAAGTCTTTTATAAACGCTGCCCAGAGCTACACAATAATAGCTTAACCAAAAGCTCCAGCACACCCGTTAGAGTGCAACTGCTTGGCGGTAAGCCTCAAATCATTGCCGAAAATGCCGCCAGTGTCGCCCGCCTTGGTGCCAGCGCCATTGATCTTAATTTTGGCTGCCCCGCAAAAACGGTTAATAATAGTGACGGTGGAGCCTGTCTACTTAAAGAGCCTAGGCGTGTTCACGATATTATTGCTGCAACTCGTGCCGCAGTACCCAAGCATATCCCTGTAACTGCTAAAATACGCCTCGGCTTTGACGATAGAAGCCTGTACCTAGATAATGCTTTTGCAGCATATGAAGCCGGAGCTAACGAACTTACGGTACATGCACGCTCTAAGGCTGATGGCTATAAACCACCCGCCTACTGGGAATATATTGCCGATATCACACAAGCTATACCGATTACCGTCAACGCTAACGGTGATATTTGGAGCCTACAAGATTTAAAGCGCTGCAAAGAGGTAACTGGATGCACCGACTTTATGCTGGGCAGAGGCTTACTTTCATGCCCTGATCTCGCGTTGCAAATTAAAGCGTGGCATCAAGGCGTATCCACTAATTCAAATGCACTTAACTTATCGCCCACAGATATACACTCACACCTGCCAATCCAAAC
>CAXMPB010000007.1:0-5085 GCA_964195035.1 Cellvibrionaceae bacterium
GATCTAACTTCTAATTTTGCATGCTCTGCTTTAATTCCGGCAATCCTTGCAGAATTAATTCTACTCATTTGCCCAGCGCCTATGCCAATTGTCTGTGCATTTTTCCCATAAACAATGGCGTTTGATTTAACCATTTTGGCAACCTTCCAAGTAAACAGAAGATCATTGATTTCTGTATCCGTAGGTTTGCGTTTAGTGACAATTTTTAAATCATCTCGAGTAATTATGCCAAGATCGCGATCTTGCACTAATAGGCCACCATTCACGCGTTTAAAATCTAAAGAAGGCAAAGATTGAGTGAGCTCACCGCAATGAAGCAGACGAACATTTTTCTTTTCAGAGACAATTTTTTCAGCCTCAAGACTAACGCTTGGTGCAATAATTACTTCGACAAATTGGCGCTCGACTATCGCTTTGGCTGTCGTCGCATCTAGCTCGCGATTAAAAGCAATAATGCCGCCAAACGCAGACTCGGGATCTGTCGCAAAGGCTTTTTCGTAGGCGCTTAATAAATTGCTATCAACAGCAACTCCGCAAGGATTTGCGTGTTTAACAATCACGCATGCGGGTTCGTCAAACAACTTTACAGTTTCTAGCGCAGTGTCGGTATCGGCAATATTATTAAAAGATAAGGCCTTACCTTGGAGTTGTTTGGCTGTTGCGACGCTATTGGTCTTCTCGTCCGCTGCCAAGCTCTCGATATAAAAAGCGCTATTTTGATGGGGGTTTTCACCGTAACGCATATCTTGAGATTTTGTAAATTGCGTATTAAAAGTACGAGGAAATTCTTCATTGCCACCAGGCACTAAGCGGCCAAAATAATTGGCAATCATGCCGTCATAAGCAGCGGTATGTTCGTAGGCTTTAATGGCAAGGTCAAAGCGAGTTGCGTGGCTTGTGCAGCCATTGTTATTCTTCATTTCATCAATAACGGTTGTGTAGTCGCTCGCATTAACAATTATGTTGACAAAGGCATGATTTTTCGCGGCCGCGCGAACCATGGTTGGCCCACCGATATCAATATTTTCTATGGCATCTTCTAGTGTGCAATTTGGTTTGTTAACGGTTTCGGCAAAGGGGTAAAGATTGACAATAACCATATCGATAGCGTCAATGCCATGCTCTTGCATGACGCTATCGTCTTGTCCGCGACGAGCAAGAATACCTCCATGAATTTTAGGATGTAGGGTTTTGACGCGGCCATCCATCATCTCTGGAAAACCAGTGTGATCAGATACCTCGGTGACCTCAATGTCATTGTCTTTAAGCAGGCGATAAGTGCCGCCTGTTGATAGCAGCTGTACATTGAGTGCGCGTAGTTCGAGGGCGAGCGCTATAATGCCGGTTTTATCGGACACACTGATAAGTGCGCGTTTGATTGCTTGAAAGTTTTCAGATGGTGTTGACATGATGTGAGTCGTGTCCTTAGTAACAGATGATGAGAATGGTTAATGCTAGTGTCTTACAGTACCAATAAAAAAGGGATGAACTGTATTAATTCATCCCTTTGTGAACTTGGATATAGGCTTATAAAAGGCTGTAACGTTTTAATTTCTTACGTAAAGTGCCTCTGTTTAAACCAAGAAGCTCGGCGGCTTTAGTTTGGTTTTGACGTGTATTTTTCATCACAATTTCAAGTAAGGGCGCCTCTACTTCTTGAAGAACCATATCGTATACATCGGTAACAGATTGCCCATCTAGATGATGGAAATAGTTTTCCATTGTTGATTCAACGCTGCTTCTTAGCGATTGTTCTTGAACGTTATCATTCATTGCAGAAACGGCCGGAACGTCTTGCTGGTCAAAAGTGCTATCTAAAACTAAAGTTTCTGCTGAGCTCATGCTGCTTTTTCCTCTGAAGTTGCTAGTATCTCAAAATATAATGCAAGTACATCATATTGTTCTTGCGCGGATTCAATCTTGTTAAATGTTTGCCTAAATGTCTTATGGTAATCGCTGTTGATGACCGTTATTTGACTAGGGTGGTTATGGGCTAACTTTTCTTGGGTTTGTAAATACCAAGCTACATGTTTGCGGGCAATTCTAACACCCATTAGCTCGCCATAAAAATTATGTAGCGCGCGAATATGTGAGCTAAGTACTTTTTCTACTTCGCTGAGTGTCGGCTCGGCTAGTTTTTCACCTGTTGCCAAAAAATGATTGATTTCTCTAAATAGCCATGGGTTTCCCTGTGCAGCGCGACCAATCATAACGGCCTTTGCACCGGTTAGCTTAAGTACTCTTTGCGCCTTTTCGGGTGTTGTAATATCGCCATTAGCAAACACCGGGATATCAATAGCCGCTACGATATTTGCAATGGTGTTATATTCAGCCTCACCTTTAAATGCACAGGCTCTTGTTCGCCCGTGAACCGCTAATGCCTGTATACCCGCCTCTTGTGCTATTTTGGCAATGGTGACACCATTTCGGTTGTCGGCATCCCATCCCGTTCGGATTTTAAGTGTTACCGGTACGTCGACGGCTTGCACAACCGATGTCAGTATTTGCTCTACTAGTTTCTCATCGCGCAGTAATGCTGACCCAGCTGCTTTTTTACACACTTTTTTAGCAGGACAGCCCATGTTGATATCGATAATCTGTGCGCCTAATGCAACATTTGCGCGTGCAGCATTTGCCATTACCAGAGGGTCATTGCCTGCCAATTGAATTGAGCGAGGCTCATCGTCAGAGTGGGCGAGGCGTTGCTTGCTCTTTCGAGTGTTCCATAAACTACTGTCGGAAGTCACCATCTCAGATACCACAAGACCGGCACCTAGCTCTTTACATAGCTGCCTGAAGGGTAAGTCGGTCACACCTGCCATTGGCGCTAAAATTGTTGGGTTATGAATAGCCCAGTTGCCTATTTTAAACATAAAGTGTGTGGGTGCTTATCGATAATCGCTTGTTCATAAAACTAGTTTAATAAAGCTATTTTGATGAGTGCTTTCGGCCATGTGAACGCATAATTAAAAGCGAGTCATGTGCCTTGAAGCTATATAGCTATAATAACCTTTAGTAGAGTAATGAGAAAGATTAAAACTGAAAAAACTGGTTATTTATTAGGTGATTATTCGTTTTTGTTATCTTTGAGGTCTCGCTTGAACAACAGTGAGCTGATAATTAACCGCGAGATCACCTGGATCAACGATCTCAATTGATAATTGAATAGGTTGGTTGTTTGCCATTTGTTTAGCGCCAGCAAGCTCGCCGCGAAGATATTCATCGGGTTGCAATTGTCTACTGGCGACGAGTTGATCATTGATATCGCTAAATACTAGCTGTAAGGCTGGAAATTCTTGGCTAAACTTAGCATTGTTAATCAAAATAGCATCAATGATTAGCGCGTTTTGCTGCAGCGGGTGGCTGCGGACTATTAAGTTCGTCGTGCGTATTTGTTGTGTATCGATTAGCAGCGGTAAGGTGCAGCCTATTATTTTACAAGCAGAGCTATAAAGTGAGCGATAACTTGGATGTTTACTTAATGTGTCAAAGCGAACAATAGCGATTTGTAATAGTAATAATAGGCCGACAATAATAGCTCCCGCACGCCATAACCATCGCTGTGCGCTTGGCGAGGAGAAAGCCATCATTTCAACGGGGGCAGGTTCTATATTGGCTAGGTAATTTTTAGGATCGTCTTGATAATGTGTACGAGAAGAAATGGCGTGTTCAATCTCTTCGTCACTAATCGATACATGGTGTTCTAATGCTTCGGCATCTTTAATATCATCTACAGCAGATGGCTTTCTGTCTAAGTCTATGTGGCTGAAGTCAGAGCTTTGTTTCGCGTCTGCTTTATCTTCAAAAGGTTCATTTAAATTTAATTCTAAATCTAGGTCTAAGATATCGTCAGAGCTGTATGACGCGTCAGCTTTTACTTCAAAATCATCACTCAGTTCATCATTATTATTGACGACGTTATTATTTTTCACAGAAGTAGGCTTAAATTTAGGCTCAGTTATGAAATATGCTCTGCCTTCATTTTCTTCATTTTCTTCGTCTTCAAGCTCGGCAAGCATTCTTACGGCCCAGCTTTCATCGGCACTTTCACGCCTATGTTCTTTGACTTCGTTTAGTTTGCGATCAAATAAGCTTGTTTGATTGTTGCTGTTTTCTGAGTCGTGATCAAAAATATCGCCGTCGAAGTCGTGCTTTTTATTGTCGTTGTCGTCGGCAATTAAGACATCGTCGCGATCGGCTGTTGCCACTTTTTCTTCTTGTGGTGTTTGAGGATGAGGTTGCTTCTTATCGGGCTCTCGAGTAGTTATTTTGAGTCCGTCATTATTAGTGCTGGCCGGCTGGCTGCTCGAGGGTTCTTTAGCTGTATCTAGGACGACTTTTGAAGAGGTCGCTTCGGTTGCAGCAGTAGTCGGAGTATTTAAGGGCTCTTTTTCAGCGGCTGCTTGTTCTGATTCTTCTTGTTGGGTGCTTGTTGTATTTGAGCCAGTATCATTTTTGGCATCATGATCAACTGCTTTAAAAACGGCCAAGCAAGAGCCACAACGAACTTGTCCATCGGCAACTGCTAATTGATTCAGGGTAACGCGAAACGCGGTATTGCACTGGGGACAACGAGTTACAATATCTTCAGAATTGCTCATTTTAGGCCGTATTATATTCCTAATTAAAATGCTTGTTGTCGTTATTACAAGCTGCAGTGTAGATGAGTTGTAGCGGATAATAAACACTCCTGTAGTCTAGATAACAACTTAGTGCTATTGATACCGAAGGCCTGCAAGTCTAACCCATCCTTCTTTGTCAGCAATAACCTCAAATTTAATATGATCACTGTAAGCTTGTTGAACATTTTTAGCCTGTTTGGCCAAAATACCCGATAAACAAATAACACCGCCAATTTTCACATGTGCAACCAAGGTTTGAGCAAGTTCAACTATAGGGCCAGCAAGAATATTTGCGAGCACCATATCGGCTTGATCGGGCTTATCTAGTTTATCGCTCGACGCGTCATGCAGCTTGTTGAAGGCTGCGGGTAGGTAGCCAGGAAACCGTTCTTTATCCAGATTATTGCGAATCACGTTATCCTGAGTGGCGATTAAGGCCTGAGGGTCTATGTCTATTCCGGTA
>CAXMPB010000008.1:0-3762 GCA_964195035.1 Cellvibrionaceae bacterium
GCGGGGATGATTAGGGCCGTCATGCAATGACGGTATAGCTATACTAAATAGCTATCCATTTATGCTCGATCAATTTATTATTATTAAGATAAACACAGCCTGTAAATTGATCATTTTTATTGATAACACCAACACCTGCGGGTGTACCTGTCATTATAATATCGCCATCTTCTAAGCTTAAAAACGATGCGACTTCGTCGATGATATCCATTGGCTTAAATAGCATCATAGCGACACTCCCTTTTTGCACTAGGGTGTTATTTATTTCTAAACTCAATGAAAGGTTTGAAATATCTGATGGCTCAACGGGTACAAAATCACTAAAAACGGCGGCGCCATCGAATACTTTAGCGCGCTCCCAGGGCAGCCCTTGTTGTTTTAATTTTTGCTGTGTGTCTCTACGTGTTAAATCGAGCCCAAACCCCACGGCAACAATGCTTTTATCTTTTATAAGAAAACATAACTCAGATTCGTAATGGTGCGCTTCGGTCTCGTGGTTAACGATGCCCTCAGAACTTCTCGATAAGGTAATGCCTGAGCTCGTTAGGGATGAGCTAATAGCAGAATTTGGTTTTAAAAAAATAATGGGGGTACTGGGTACAGCATTGCCTAACTCTTTAGCGTGCGCTACATAATTACGACCAATACAGACTATTTTTGACGGCGTAATGTCTTGCCTACTCTTGCCGTTAATACTTTTATTATCTTTTATAAGATAAGTAATACTCTTCATTTAATCATCAACTATTTACAACTTTAGCGTTTTCAGGCGCCATACCATGAATAATATCGGCAAGTTTTTTAATGCCCTCTTCTATCTTATTTTCTGCAATCGCAGAAAACCCTAGGCGGAAGAAGTTTAGCGGTGGTTTATCTGATAAAAAATGGATATCCCCCGGCTCTATTAAAATGCCTTCATCTGCTGCTAAATCTTTTAGTAGGCGGCTATCTAAATATTCTGGTCCTTTTACCCAGTAAGACGAGCCACCACAAGTGGGGGGCTGTGCCGAATCGGGTAGATATTTATCGAGCACCTCTTTTACCAAGCGGCAACGCTCGCGATATACATGAACCATGTTACGCACTAAGGTATCGTGATAACCACGCGCTAAAAATAGCGCCACAGAGCGTTGATTGTTCGATGCAGGATGTCTAAGCATTAAACGCCGTAAAGCACGTAGCTCGCGGATAAACTCAACGGGGCCGACCATATAGCCCACACGTAAACCTGGCGATAGTGTTTTGGATAAACTACTTAAATAAATGACACGGTCATTTTTATCGAGGCTTTTTAAGGCAGGCAATGGATTATGGTCGTAATTAATTTCGTTTTCATAATCATCTTCGATCAAAATAATATCTGAATCGACAGCTTTTTGTAAAAGCTCATAGCGACGCTCAAGAGGCATGGTTACCGTTGTTGGGGACTGATGACTAGGCGTGACATAAATACAATCACATTCATCAAGCTCGGCGGTAATCTGTAAACCGTCATCGCCAACAGTTAATGGTTTTAATCTTGCGGGTGTCTGTGCCGCAATATTACGAATATCGACATAGCCTGGGTCTTCTAGGCCCATCACACTTCCATTACCCAACAATAAGCGAGCCAATAAATACAGCGCATGCTGTGCACCAACGGTAATCAAAATTTGCTCAGGGTCGACCCAAACACCGCGTCGTGGTAATAAGCGTTTATGTATTTGCTCTATTAATAAGGGGTCGTCGTGATCGAAATGATCCGAGGTCCAATCTTTGATAGCGCTAACGCTAAAAGCATCGCGACAGCATTCACGCCAGTTATTAATAGGAAACAAATCCGAATCCAACTGCCCATAAATAAAGGGGTAGTCGTATTTTTTCCAATCGAGTGGTTTGTTAATATTCTGTTGTTCTGAGGGCTTGCTAACTAGCCGCTTTGACCAATCGGGCAGACCCTCGGTAATTTGTGGCCCACCCGTGGTATTAATGTCTACCTGCCCTTGTAATACATCTGGGTTTACAAAGTAACCACTGCGTTCTCGCGCCACTAAATAGCCATCATTTAATAGAAGGTCATAGGCGAGAATAACAGTATTACGCGCAACATGAAGTTGCCTAGATAAGTTACGGCTTGAGGGTAACGGTTGATCTAGCGGGATTTGCTTACGATTTATAGCATTGACAACTTGCTCACGAATTTGCTTTTGTAAGCTGAGCTCGCTCTTGGGGTTTAGATGAAATAATTGATCAATTGACATAGCCTTAACTATACATCAATTGCATTCTCTTCTTATAGGAAAATCATTCTCGATTTAAGAGACGAATTAAAGCATGAATTATAAAGACCTATGCTCTAATAAATAATATTAACCATAGTAATCAACACGATTAAAAATAACACCGTCATTATGCCACCGGCTTTAATAAAGTCAGCTACACAATAGCCGCCAGGGCCCATGATTAAAGCATTGACTTGATGTGTGGGGATTAAAAAAGAATTCGATGTCGCCAGTGCCACGATTAAGGCAAACACTGCAGGATCAGCGCCAGCACCAATGGCAATATTAACCGCTAACGGCACCAATAATACGGTTGCACCTACATTTGACATGACTAATGTGAAAAAGGTCGCCAAGATAGCAACGGCTAATTGAAGCCCCCATATTGGTACGCCATCTAATATTCTTAAGGTTTGATCTGCAATCCATGCCGCAGTCCCTGAGCCCTCTACAGCCATACCCAGTGGAATAAGACTTGCTAATATAAACACTGTTTTCCAGCTCACGGCCTCATAGGCCTCATCCATACTCAGTACACCCGATAGCACCATACCAATGGCGCCGGTCAGTAGAGCAATAGACAAACGAATATCGGTAAACAACACCATCACTAATGCAATACCAAAAAAGCTTAAAGCCCACGACACCTTATGCTGACGAAATTCTTCACTTTTTGGATAACCCGTGGTCATCACAATAAAGTTACGGTCGCGCTCCAACATTGCAAGCGCATCCCAACTGGTGTGGCCTACTAATGTATCGCCCGCTTGATACGGAATATCGCGAACACCTTGCCCTTCACGCGATGTCTCTCCGCCACGGTGCAATGCAATCATGGCAAAACCATAGGTATTACGTAGCCTTACATCTTGTGCCGACTTACCAATGAGCGCAGAGCCAGGCGGTATAACAACCTCGGCAATACCCGCTTTAGAGGCAGAAAGGCTGTCAGAAAAAGTATCTAGGTCTGGACGTTTATCTAACTCATAGTTAATTTCAAATAATGTCAGTGCATTGGGCGCACCCATAACGGCAAGAATTGTATTAGCTTCGATACCGACGGTTCGATCTAGACCACCCGCTCCAATTCGACGAGTACCGTTAGGAAACTGAGCGGCCGTTACACGAATACTATTGATATGCTCAACCTCTTCTAAGGTTTTGTCTACCAAGGGGCTACCTGTTGGCACCTGTACTTCTATTAGTACGTATTCGAGACCATAGGTTTCTTGAAAGTACTCCATAGTACTCACCGCGCTCTCTACACCTTCACTTTTCTTAGACGGTAATACAAAGCGGCCTAAGACAACAAAATAAATAATACCGGCTAACACTAAAAACAAGCCAATCGGCGTTACCGAAAACAAAGACCACGGTTGCATTTGCATATCGGGCGCAAGCGTTTGATTCGAGGTTAAAATAAGATCATTTAATAAAATAAGTGGGCTGGAGCCAATCATCGTCATGGTGCCGCCTAAAATGGCACAAAAACCCATTGGCA
>CAXMPB010000009.1:0-2442 GCA_964195035.1 Cellvibrionaceae bacterium
AAGTAACTCATCAAGTAACTCATCAAGTAACTCGTCAAGTAACTATGCGGTAACAGAAGTGTCGCTAGCATTAATTAATGCGCTTTCTCAGATTCAACAACAACAAGTTCAACAGATCCCGCCATTAGGTGCCGTACAGTCAGGTAAGGTGGAGCCTACATTATTATCTAGTAGTAACATTAAAACAGCGATTCAATCGACTGGGGGCGATCTATTGGTTGATGAGCGTTCACAAGATGTGATGAAGCTTGTCGATATGTTGTTCTCATTTATTTTAGAAGATAAAAATTTACCAGACCCGATTAAACTGTTATTGGCGCGCTTGCAAATACCGTTTATTAAAGTGGCATTGGCGGATGACGATTTCTTTAAAAAAGAAGGCCATCCGGCTCGGCGTCTTCTCAATGAAATGGCAATGGCTTCTATCGGTTGGACCGGTGATCTTGGTGCCGAAAAGCGCGATACATTATTAACCAAAATAGAGTCAACCGTATCTAGGGTGTTGAAAGACTTCGATACAAATCTTGAATTATTTACGCTATTGCTCACCGACTTTATCGCCTTTATGGAAAAAGAGCGCCGTCGCGTACTTTTATTTGAAAAGCGCGCTGTTGATGCCGAGGCCGGTAAGGCAAAGTCAGAAATTGGGCGTAAAGAAGTCGATAAAAAATTAGCAGATATTACTCGAAACAAAGATGTGCCCAAAGTGTTTCAAGAGTTTATAGCGGGTCCTTGGTCAAATATTTTATTTCTTATTTATATGAGACAAGGCCCTAATAGCAAACAATGGTTAAATGCTTTGAATATTGCCTCGGAGCTAGTATGGAGTGCGTTACCCATTGAAGGCGATACGCATAAGGTAAAGCTAAGCATGTTGCTACCACGATTGGGTGCAGCACTTAAAAAGAGTTTAGAAAGTATCTCCTTTAATCCTGCAAAACAAACACAGTTTTTAGAAGTTTTTCATGAGCATTATTCGTCTCTATTCAAAAATTATCGTCAAAAGCCTTTGTTTGAGGCGCCAGTTGAGACATTAGTTAATATTATTGTTGATGACATCTCAGTCGACGGTATAACCGATATTGGCAATAAACAAGCGGTTGAAGCTTCTAGCGATAAATCTCTCTTAGAGAAACAAGAGACGCTAGATAAAAGAGTAGATGAAGCGGCTCAAGCTCAACCCGCTGGCGAGCCACAAAAAGCTGAAGCACAATACGTTAATTTGGTTGATAACTTTATAGTCGGTGTCTGGTTTGAAAAGCAAGATGATGACATTGTCTCTTACCGTTGTCGCTTAGCGGCAATTATTCGCGGTACCAGCAAATACATATTTGTTAATCGTGCTGGCGTAAAAGTAGCCGAGGAAACTCGCGAGTCATTGGCTGTTTTATTGCAACAAGGCAAATTAAGAACTCTTGATGACGGTATGTTATTTGACCGAGCACTAGAATCAGTTATTACTAACTTGCGCACACCAAAGTAGCCAGATAGATCGCTGCCACAGATTTATCCTAAGTTCGACAGGCTTATTGCGCTATTGCATTCCATTACAGCTAAGCCTTGAGTATTATAACGCTATATTCTCAAACGCTTAGGTGAACCTTGTCTGACACAATATCGACTAATACAATGTTGTCTACTAACGGCCCGCTATCAATCAGCAATGGCCGCCTATGCTCAGCTCGAATCGTCAACTCTCCAAATTTTAACGAGCGCCCAGAAGGCGTCGATGATATTAATTTGCTTGTTATTCACAATGTCAGTCTGCCTCCAGAGCAATTTGGTGGTAAATATATCGAGCATTTTTTTTGCAATCAGCTCGATGAAAATGCCCATCCTTATTTTAAAACAATCGCAGGCTTGCAGGTCTCTGCCCATTTATTGATTACCCGCGAAGGTGAGGTCATTCAGTTTGTGCCATTTGGCGCGCGCGCATGGCATGCTGGTCGCTCTTGTTTTGGCGCTCGCAAAGAATGTAATGATTATTCGCTTGGTCTCGAATTAGAAGGTGCGGATACAATTGCCTATACAGATACCCAATATCGTGTTTTGGCAAGTGTCACGAAAGCATTAATGCATTATTATCCGGGGATTACTAAAGAGCGTATTGTTGGCCATAATGATATCGCCCCAGAGCGAAAAACAGACCCTGGCGAGGCCTTTAGTTGGCAGCATTTTTTTAAATTATTAGAGTCATAATGTCAGATTTATATCTAGCTTCCCAATCTCCCAGAAGACGCGAGTTATTAACTCAAATAGGTGTGCGTTTCACGACCATTGATGTCAATGTGCCTGAGGTGAAAGAATGCAATGAATTGCCGCTAGCCTATGTGCAGCGCCTGTCTCGCTCAAAAGCTATGGCGGGGGCTGCATTATTTAATGATAAGCCCGTACTCGGTGCCGATACTATCGTTGTTTTGCAGCAAGGAAATAAGTTAGATG
>CAXMPB010000010.1:0-11755 GCA_964195035.1 Cellvibrionaceae bacterium
TAAAGCCATAACTCAAGGTAATTGCCCCACCAATGGCCTCTAAGGCTAAAAAAGCGGCTGCCCCCAGTGCTGTCATTGCAACTTTATAAGCGCTCCAAGAACGTGATTTTTTGGCCGTAAAGCGCAGTGCGTAATCTTCTAGTGTTTGATTGGCGACCCATTGATTGTACTTGCGCCGGACTCTAAATATTTGTTGTTTGGGCAGCATTTTTTATCTTAAATTAATTATGGCGCTAAGAAATAGCGTGGATATTAATGGTTATTGATTATTTCAAAAAAAGTGTTTATTTCTTATTGGTCTGATCAAAATTAAACTTTAGCTCTCTTGTGTTGTATTATTTAATAAAGCTAACTGAAGGAGAAAGTAATGAAAAGATTATATTACCTGACAGAGAGTATAGATGCAGCAGAACAATTATCAGAGCGTTTACATGAAGAGGGGATCACCGATTGGAATTTTCATGTATTAGGGAAAGATAAAGACAATATTGTTAAGCATCACCTGCATAGTACGACGCCGCTGCAAGAGCTAGATATTGTACGCTCAGGTGAGCGCGGTGTGTTAACAGGTTTAATGGTAGGCACAGTATTTGTCGCAGTGATGATGATGGTTACGAGTTTTGGGCAAAACGTACATTGGGTGTGGTTGTTCAGTTTTATTATGTTCTTTGCATTTTTTGGTGCCTGGATTGGTGGTTTGATTGGTGTCTCTACCGAGAATTATAAAATCAAGAAATTCCATAATTATATCGAGGCAGGGCAATATTTATTGCTAGTTGATGTGAGCGCCATGCAAAAACCATTGGTCGAGTCTATTGTTACGCGGCAATTTACAAGTATTTGGAAAGCCGGTGAAGATACAACGGTAATCAGCCCATTCGAGACAGCAGCCAACTATTAATATCCCGCTGCGTTAAGCAGCTGACAACAAAATATGAGTTTGCGTTGTTAGTCGTTTTAATTGAGCTTCTGTCATTCTCTTCATATATTCACTATCGGCATTCCTGTATAGTGGGGGCATTGTTTAATTGCTTTTCAATTAAAAAAAGAGTGTCATTTGATCACTATAAACGAACTGAAGAAAATAATAAGTGAAGCCAACTAAAGATCCACACGCGAGTCGCGAGTCTCAAAAATACGCCAAGCCTATTGCCAGTCGAGAGCTTATTCTCGAAATGTTAGCGCAATCCGTGGGCCCCATGCCTCATAAAAAGTTAGTGCAGGCTTTAGGTATTGAAGACGACGATGACTTTGAGGCATTACGCAGACGCTTAAATGCGATGGAGCGTGATGGACAGATTCACAGTAATCGCAAAAAAGCTTACGCTATTGTTGATAAGCTGAATTTAATTCGCGGTAAAATTCAGGGCCATCGAGACGGTTATGGCTTTGTGTTAACTGCAGATGGTGATGATGTGTATTTGCCCTCGCGGCAGATGCGTAAGGTGTTTCATGGCGATGAAGTCTTAGCGCGCCAGGCCGCGACGGGCGTTCGTGGCCGCCGCGACGGAGTTATTGTCGAGGTTGTCTCGCACAATACGGAAGAATTAGTTGGCCGATATTATTTTGAGCAGGGCTATGGCTTTGTACGCCCAGATAACGCGCGACTTGGGCACGATGTATTAGTAACCAAAGACAATACAATGGGCGCTACTCATGATCAGTTTGTGACGGTAGCGATCACGCGACAACCCTCTCGCGATAATTTACCGATGGGAAAAATTGTTGAAGTACTCGGTGACCATATGGCGCCAGGCATGGAGATCGATGTCGCTATTCGTGCACACGACCTGCCGCACCAGTGGCCTGCTGATGTTAAGACCGAGGCGGCTGAGCTTGCACAAACTGTTGAGGCCAGTGATAAAGAAAACCGTATCGATTGTCGAAAACTACCTTTTGTCACTATCGACGGTGAAGATGCTCGTGATTTCGATGATGCGGTGTTCTGTGAAGCGAAAAAATCTGGCGGTTGGCGCCTATATGTAGCCATCGCTGACGTCTCTCATTATGTCACTATTAACAGCGCGCTAGATGACGAGGCGCAGGTTCGCAGTACCTCTGTTTATTTTCCTGATTTTGTATTGCCGATGTTGCCAGAGGCGTTATCGAATGGTTTGTGCTCGCTCAACCCAAAAGTTGATCGCCTTGCGATGGTTTGCGAGATGACTGTTAGCGCGACAGGTAAAGTCAGTGGCTATCAATTTTATGAGAGTGTTATTTATTCTCATGCACGCCTAACTTACACCAAAGTAGGTGAGATGCTCGATGCCCATCAAACTAATCATGCCTTGCGTGAAGAGTATAAAGATGTCGTTGCGCATATCGACGAATTGCATGCGCTCTACAAAGTCTTGCGCGTGACGCGAGAAGCTCGAGGCGCGATTGATTTTGAAACAACAGAGACGCGCATTCTTTTTGATGATGATCGCAAGATAGACAAGATCGTCCCCGTTGTACGAAATGACGCTCATAAATTGATCGAAGAGTGCATGCTATGTGCGAATGTATCTGCAGCTAAGTTTATAGAAAAGCACGAACTCGATGGTTTGTTTCGCGTACACAATGGTCCTAAAGAGCAAAAGCTGACAAACTTAAAAACATTCTTAGGCGCACTAGGCCTAAGTTTGCCAAGTAGTGCTCCTGCGCCCGCGGATTACCAGCGGCTACTCGAAAAAATTGCCGATAGACCCGATTCAAAAATCATCCAAACAGTGATGTTGCGTAGCTTGTCGCAAGCAATGTATCAGCCCGATAACAATGGTCACTTTGGGTTGGCATACGACGCTTATGCGCATTTCACCTCGCCTATTCGACGCTATCCCGACTTGCTTGTACATCGCGCTATTCGCTCGGTGATTAGAAGTAAAAAACAATCGATACATGTCAAGCGAGCCGATGGCGCTCCTGTTTTATCAAAACATGCTATTTATCCCTACTCATTCGAAGATATGGTCATGTTCGGTGAGCATACGTCGATGGCGGAGCGCCGAGCTGATGAAGCTACTCGGGATGTGGTTAGTTGGTTAAAGTGTGAATATTTACAAAATCATGTCGGCGATATTTTTCAGGGCGTCGTCACCGGTGTAACTAATTTTGGTTTGTTTGTTGAGCTGCTAGATGTTTATGTGGAAGGCTTGATTCATATTACGGGATTACCTTCAGATTATTATCGGTTTGAAGAAGCTCATCATCGACTACTTGGTGAGCGTACTAATAGAGTTTTCTCCTTAGGTGATGTACTAACCGTACAAGTTGCTGGAGTTAAATTAGATGAACGTAAAGTCGATTTTGAGTTGATAGAAGATCCTTCGCAGAAAAAAGCGAATGATACTCGACGGAAAAAATATTCAGAGCAAGATAAAGACGCTAATAAAAAAACTGACAAATCACCTAAGGCGCCTAAGGGAAGTAAGAGTAAGTTTTCTAAAAAATCAAAAGCTAAGAAGCCAGCTGTTACTAAAGTTGATGGTGCCTCAGAAAATAAAAAACCGCGAAAGAAAAAGCCGGCAAAAAAAAAGAAAGTAACAGTGCCAAAGCCAACGTTGAAAGTGGCAGAAAAGCAAAAAAAAACAGTGAAAGAAAAGATTGAAAAAGCGAAGAAAAATATTAAAAGTTTCTTTAAAACATAAACAGATAAGTATTAATGGCAAGAGTTAGATGGCTCAGAACGATAAAAAAACGGATAAGCAAGTTGTCTATGGTTTTCATACAGTAGAGGCATTACTTAAAAACCCTAAAAGTACGATTACAGTACTTTATCTGTTAAAAGGTCGAAATGATAAACGCTTAAATGCACTGCAAAAATTGGCGAGTCAATCGGTCACAATAGACTGGGTGGCGCGCGATGTATTAGATGCCATGGTTGATGCTAATCATCAGGGCGTTGTTGCACTTATTGCCTCAAGCACTGAAAGTTACGATGAAGGTTATTTGAAAAGCCACCTGCCAAAATTAATTGAAGAGGGTCTTCAACCTTTTATTTTAGTGCTCGATGGTATTACTGACCCGCATAATCTTGGCGCTTGTCTGCGTACAGCAGAGGCCGCTGGCGTGCAATTTGTGGTTGTGCCCAAAGATAACTCCGCTCCACTTAATGCTGTTGTCTCTAAGGTTGCCTGTGGCGCGGCCGAAGTGATTCCGCTCATACGTGTGACTAACTTGTCGCGCACACTACAATGGTTGCAACAACAAGGCGTGTGGATTTTGGGTGCGGCAGGTGAGGCCGAACAGCATCACTTTCAGGCAGACCTTAAAGGCCCTTTAGCTATTGTGATGGGCTCCGAGGGTAAAGGCTTACGTCGATTAACTAGGGAGTACTGCGATGGTCTTATGCGCATTCCTATGGCGGGCACAGTCAGTAGTTTAAATGTCTCTGTGGCAACGGGTGTTTGTTTGTTTGAGGCCTTGCGCCAAAGACAATAAGCTGAACGGACTTAATCTAGCGCTATGATGTCTGTTTTATTTAAAACATCAGTTTTAAAATTTTTGTTGATAAGCGCCGTGCTGGCTGTGCAGGCCTGTTCATCTGTGAGTTATTATGCACAAGGTATTGCGGGCCACGCGTCATTAATGTTGGCTCGCGAGCCTATTGAAAAAATCATTAAAACTGCCGATGATACCCTTAAGCACAAGTTAATAATTTCACAAGAAATAAGACGGTTTTCTATTGAGTCGTTAAGCCTACCAGACAATAAAAGCTATACAAGCTACGTTGAGTTAAAAAATTCATCGCCTGTTTGGATCGTTGTTGCCGCAAAAGAATTCTCAATAACACCAAAGCAGTGGTGTTATTGGGTTATTGGTTGTGCAAGCTATCGTGGTTATTATAGTAGACAAGCGGCCGAGCGCTATGCGGCCGAGCTAAAACAAAAAGGCCATGATGTGCATGTGGCAGGTGTTGGTGCGTATTCCACCTTAGGTTTTTTTGCCGATCCATTAACCTCTGCTATGCTCGATCGCGATGATGCCTCTTTAGCAGAGCTAATATTTCATGAGCTTTCGCATCAAAAAATGTATATCAAAAATAATACACGCTTTAATGAAGCCTTTGCAACGGTTGTTGGTGAGCAAGGCGCTATTTTTTGGCTGCAAAAAACTAATCGAGAGTCGTTATTAAAACAATATAAAGAGCGTTTGTTAGTGCAGGCTGATTTTATCGATTTAGTTAAAAACACAAAAAATAAACTGAAAAAGTTATACGAAACTTCATTTTCAGATGATGTTAGGCGTACAAGAAAGCAGCTTATTTTTGAGGCGATGAAGCAAGACTACGAATACTTAAAGACAAGTAAGTGGAATGGTAAGGCTTGGTATAAACGTTGGTTTAACACGCCGCTTAATAATGCGCGGCTAGTGTCAATCGCTACTTATTATGATTTAGTGCCAGGCTTTATAAAATTATTTGAGGCCTGTGATCAAAATTTTATGCGCTTTTATGAGCAAGTACAGGCAAGGTCAAAAGCAAAAAAAATTAACAGCACCTGTGAAGTATAAATTTTTGTTAATTTTTTTTGTCAGTATTTTCAGCTACGGGGTGTGAAAATATACTCACTCGATTGCGACCATTTTCTTTAGATTCATAAAGTGCTTTGTCAGCACTGTCTATCCATGCTGTGGCTGATTTTAATGAGCTATTATATTCAGACAAGCCAAAGCTGACGGTAATGTTTATAGATGTACCTTCATAGGTAATCGTTTCTGCCTCGATTTGCTTACGTATTCGCTCTGCTAATATTTCGGCAGAGCTGACAGGCGTATGAGGCAATAAAACAACGTACTCTTCGCCACCGTAACGCCCTGAAAAATCTGTTTTACGAATGCATTCTTGAGTGATGTTGGCAACACGCCTAATTACTTCATCGCCGGCAGGATGACCATAACTATCGTTTACTTTTTTAAAGTGATCGATATCAAAAATAATTAAAGAGCATTGTTCTTTGTAACGCTGTAGTCGATCAAATTCTTTATTGAGCAGGTCTTCCCATGCTTTACGATTCAGTAGTCCCGTTAAACCATCAGTCTGACTGATGGTTTCTAGTTTATCGTTAGCCGCTTCAAGCTCTAGGTTGTTAATGGCTTGCTCTGTTACGTCATAGACGATCAAACAAATGCTAGAGATTTCACCCGTTAAGTCTTGGATTGGAATGAAAGTACTGTTTTGATACATAAATTCTGCTCTACCAGTAATAGGGCGGTAGTTATTAAACCGAAATAAATAGGGTCTTTGCTCCCATGTGGTAAATGCAGAATTTTTAAGTAAATAAATAGATTCAACTTTTCGATGGAACCATTTTTCATTGATCTCAGGAAAGGTCTCAAATAAGTTTTTGCCAATGACTTCCTCGGCGTACAAAGAGCTGTGGTTTTGCATAAAGTTATTCCACAGTTGAATATCGTAATTTTTATCGAGTAATACGAGACCCACATCAACATTTTGTACGATATCCATAATCCATCGAAAATCATTCAACATGTCATTATTATTTGATAGTCCAGTCATGATTTAATCCAACAGGTAAGCTAATTTGCCAAAAAGCCTGGGTAGTGAGCTCTCTGTTATAACTATTAATAAATCGCACTGTACATTATAACCTTCGATTTTATAATTCACTTCAACAACTAAGGTATGATTCCAGCGTACGTTCTTAGACATTAAGAGTTTATCAAGCTGCTGGTGTTGCCCCATAATAGCGGGCGGCCCAAAGCTAAATTCTATATCGAGCTGCTCGGCTATGCCGCGTAACATTGCGCCAACTAAAATGTTTGTAGAGTCGATCAGTAACTCGCGCTCGGTGAGAGTGTTGAGCTCCTCTTCGAACTTCATTAATTTGGCTAAATCGACGAAACTTGTGTCATTAAATAACAACATCGCCTCACCGGCAATGCCACCACCAATAAAGCCTTGGCAAATGCCAGAAACAGTGTCTTCATCAATAGCTTGAACCGCCATTGCGATGTCGGCTGGGGTTAAAATAGCAACATGGGGGATGGATAAAACGACAAAGGAATTCAATAGACGAGCCAGGTGATCGCCTGCTTGTCCCATCGCAACGTTACTAATTTCTTGTAAGCAGTCGCGTTGATCTTCGCTTAGTACAGTGGTTTGCGTCATATTGTCGAGTTAATCGCCTTATGATCTAGTTGGTTAACGGCTAACATTAAGATTAGTACAGCTCGTCGACTTTTGCTGCGAAATATTGTCTAAAAGATACACGAAATGCAAGCCCCCATAAATTAATGGCTACTTTTATGTGGGAATTAAACAAAAGATGCTTTCATAAATATAATAAATGATTAGTTTTATTTGTTTTTATCCATTGCTGCCTTTAACAGATCCGCCATAGTCCCTGTTGCAGCGGCCTCGACTTTTGGTTTATTGCGGTTATTGTGTTTTGCGGCTGAGTGCTTCGCCGAGTTAGGTGCATTATCCGTTTTGTTAGTCGATGCAGCTTCATCATCTAAGCGCATGCTTAGTGCGATACGTTTACGATTAACATCGACTTCTATGACCTTTACTTTGACGATATCGCCAGCTTTAACAATAGTGCGAGGATCTTTTACAAATGTATTTGCCAGTGCAGATATGTGAACCAGTCCGTCTTGGTGTACCCCTATATCGATAAATGCACCAAAATTAGCCACATTTGTCACAACACCTTCTAAAATCATACCTTCGCTTAAGTCTTTGAGTGTCTCTACACCCTCTTTAAAAGTTGCAGTTTTAAATTCTGGTCTTGGGTCGCGGCCGGGCTTTTCTAGCTCCCTTAGAATATCCTTAATTGTGGGTAGTCCAAATTTATCAGTAATGAACTCTTCTGGTTTTAAATCACGCAGTAGTGAGGGCTTGCTCAATAATGCAGAGATTGCCTCGCCCGTACGCGTACTGATGGACTCTGCGATTGGGTAGGCCTCGGGATGCACCGCTGAGGCATCTAACGGGTTCTCGCCGTTGGCGATACGCAAAAACCCAATGGCTTGTTCATATGTCTTGTCGCCAAGACGAGGTACGTCTTTGAGTTGTTCACGTCGGCTAAAACTACCATTGCTATCTCTAAAGCTCACAATATTATTGGCAATCGTTTGATTAAGACCAGAGACGCGAGCAAGTAGTGGCGCCGATGCAGTATTTACCTCGACACCCACTGTATTCACACAGTCTTCAACGGTTGCATCGAGTGCACGCGCTAACTTACTTTGCGAGACATCATGTTGGTATTGGCCTACACCAATAGATTTAGGATCTATTTTTACAAGCTCTGCCAATGGGTCTTGTAAGCGTCTTGCGATCGAAATTGCCCCGCGAATAGTGACGTCGAGATCGGGGAATTCTTTAGCGGCAAACTCGCTTGCTGAATAGATAGAGGCGCCTGCTTCGTTAACCATAATGCTTTGAGTTTTGAGTTCGGTGTGGCGTTTGAGTACATCGACTACAAAGCTCTCAGTTTCGCGCGAGCCGGTACCGTTACCAATGGAGATTAATGCGACATCGTATTTTTGACACAGATGCACCAAGGTTGGCTCTGCCTCTTGGCTTTGCCGCGAACTAGCCGTTGGTAGGGTTGGCGGAAATAACACGCCGTGATCGAGTACCTTACCCGTCGAGTCGACGACGGCAAGCTTGACGCCTGTGCGCAGCCCTGGATCTAGGCCAATGGTGGCTTTCTGGCCGGCGGGTGCCGCTAGCAGTAAATCTTGTAAATTATTGGCAAAGACTTGAATCGCATCGGTCTCGGCCGTATCGCGAATTTGACCAAATAAATCTGTCTCAATATGAGAGAGAAGTTTTATTCGCCATGTCCAACGAATCACCTCAGACAGCCAGTTATCCGCAGCGCGACCTCGATGCTTTATATTCCAATGATTGGCTACCATGCCTTCGCAGGGGTGTGGGGTAGTGATCTTTTTCTGCTCGGGTGTTTTATCGACATCATCAATTAAACCTGTTGAGAGTGATAAAAAGCCCTCATTGCGGCCACGAAATAGTGCGAGTGTGCGATGTGAGGGGATTGTTTTTAAGGCTTCGTCGTATTCAAAATAGTCTTTAAATTTTTGGCCCTCTAATTCTTTACCGACAATTACACGCGAGGATACGCTCCCGTGTTCATTGATAAATTGTCTGAGAGTACCTAAAAGACCCGCATCTTCGCTAAAACGTTCCATCAATATATATTTAGCGCCATCGAGTGCATCTTTGCTGGTATTGATGGATGTTTCGGCATTTAAAAAGGCGGTGGCTTCGCGCTCGGGCTCAAGAGTTGGGTCCGCAAGTAGTTTTTCCGCTAGTGGCTCGAGGCCAGCCTCGATAGCAATTTGTCCTTTGGTGCGACGCTTGCGCTTGTAAGGGAGATATAAGTCTTCTAATTGTGTTTTGGTCTCGGCAGCTTGAATTGCTTGAGCGAGCTCGGGCGTTAACTTTTGCTGTTCATCAATACTTTTATAAATAACATCGCGGCGCTCTTCTAATTCACGTAAATACCGTAGGCGCTCCTCTAAATTACGTAATTGCGTATCATCGAGGCTGCCAGTGACCTCTTTACGGTAGCGAGATATAAAGGGTACCGTCGAGCCTTCGTCTAATAGTCCGATAGCTGCTGTGACTTGGCTTTGCTGTACCGAAAGCTCCGTGGCGATGCGTGCAATAATAGTGTTTTGAGTGCTGTTATTGTGACCAAGGGTGTTATCCATAGGAAATAAGAATCTCTGGGTGGTTAATACGTGAGTGTGGCATTATGCGTAAAACTTAACGCTTAACCAGTCTTTTCTTTAGATTTTTGTTGTGGCGCTCAATAGTTGCTAAAAATAGCCACCAAAGCTAGATGTTAGAATAGCTGCTCGTGGTAGGAGCTAGAAGTAATGAGTCGGCTTGAAGAGCGTATCGTATCATGGTTAACAATCGACTCCTGAAGTTAAGCGGTCATAACTATAGACCTAATCATTACGCATATAGTCGCCTAAAAGAATCATCTACAAGCAAGGCACAAAATTTAGGGTTGCCTTTGTTATAAAAGAAACGAATAGTTACCAATAAAGGAGAGATCGTGAGGCTACATTATCAGCGAGGCAGTATTGGAGTTTTTCTGATTGTGGTCATTGGCGTGGCTATTATGGCAGGCATTTGGTTTTTTAAACCAAAATCTGCAATACGGCCCAAAATAGAGGCAAAGCCACCTATAGTCGATGTCGTTCAAGCTAGACCAAGCCAATATCATGCAATGATTATCAGCCAAGGCACGGTCACGCCCAAGCGTCAAATTAATCTTGTTAGTGAAGTTGCTGGTCGAGTTGTCGATGTGTCCGCAAGTTTTGAGGAGGGGTATCTTTTTAAAGCAGGTGAGGCACTACTGCGCCTTGATGATCGTGATTATCGCCTAGCGGTGGTCATTGCCGATACACAAATTGCTGTTGCCGAGCGAGAATTAGCCTTAGAGCAGGGCCAGGTGCGACAGGCAAAACGCACCTGGCGAGATCTAGGTTCAAAAGAAGCAAACTCGTTAGTATTGCGAGAGCCACAACTCAATGCTGCAAAAGCAGGTCTGCGGGCAGCCCGTGCCGAGCGTAGTCGAGCCTTGTTAAATGTCGAGCGCACCACCATTAACGCACCCTTTGATGGACGTATCGAAGTAAAGTCTGTGGCGCTAGGCGAGTTTGTTAGCGCCGGCACAAGCCTCGCCGTGGTATACGGTAGTGAAGCTGTTGAAATACGTCTTCCGCTAAATAATCAACAACTCGCTTTAGCGGGATTTACTCCGGGTAAACAGATTGCTAATGAACCCTTAATCGATGAAACTCCCAGTGTTTTATTGTCGGCAACAATTGGTGATAATTTGTATCACTGGCCTGCAACGAGCCTGCGTATGGATGTCGATATTGATTCAATAACGCGTTTTTATTATCTTACTGCAGAAGTTACTAACCCCTTTGATACTGATGAATTCGAGCAGCCGCTATTAGTTGGTTTGTTTTTACAGGCAGAAATTCGAGGCAAATTACACGAAAATGTTATCCAGCTTCCTAAAAAAGCATTGATAGATGATGAGCATATTTTTGTTGTTAATAGCGAAAATAAATTAACTCTGCGCACTATTAATATTGTTGACCGACAGAAAAAAACAGTCGCTGTAAGGTCAGATATCAAGGCAGGTGAATTTATTGTCGTCAGCGACCCGCGAGTATTAAAGCAAGATTTAACGGTTGAAATTAATACATTAAAAACGATCACTGCGGATGATATACAAGGCATTGATGTTAAAAAATCGAAGGTTAGCGAAGAACTTAAAGGCGGCAGTAGTTAATGCGCCCAATTGTTCATTGGTTTATTGATAACCCCATCGCCGCTAACTTATTAATGATTGTTATTATTGTTGGTGGTGTGTTTAATTATTTTTCTATTGGGAAGGAAGTCTTTCCTTTAAGTGAAACAGATTCACTCTCTATTACCGTTGCATATCCTGGCGCTAGTCCCAGTGAAATAGAGCAGCAAGTTGTTGTTCGCATCGAAGAGGCGATTGCTGACTTAGATGGTATTGATGAGATCATATCAACAGCGCGAGAAAGTACAGCAACAATTACTGTAGAAACCATTAAAGGCTACGATACACAGCGGCTATTAAATAATGTTAAAAGTCGCATTGATGCCTTAACGACATTGCCCGATGATGTCGATGATATACAAGTGCGAGAACGTATCGCAAGACATCGGCTAATGAACATCGCTGTTTATGGCGATGTTGCAGAAAGTGTTTTGAAAGAGACCAGT
>CAXMPB010000011.1:0-6501 GCA_964195035.1 Cellvibrionaceae bacterium
AATTCTGCGGGCCGGGAATGGGTTGTTGGATGGTGTTCTTGAACTAATTCCGGCAGCGCGTGTCGGATTTGTGGGGCTTTACCGCGATGAAAAGACGCTTGAACCGGTGCAATACTATTACAAGGTTCCTGATAATTTGGCCGAACGGTTGGTCATCGCGGTTGATCCAATGCTGGCGACTGGCAATTCTTCCGTGGCGGCGATTGATTTGCTCAAAGGCGCAGGCGCGAAAAACATCAGATTTTTGTGTTTGTTGGCGGCGCCCGAAGGCATTGCACGCATGCACGAGGCTCACCCCGATGTACCCATTATTACGGCAAGTGTGGATGATGGACTGAACGAAAAAGGTTATATTTTGCCGGGCTTAGGCGACGCCGGAGACAGAATGTTTGGCACTAAATAATCTCAGCACTAATAACTGAAGAGTCAGTTGCTAATAAAAATAACCATAGTTAATAAAAAACATAAATAACAGGAGACTTACATGTCGAGTTCTTACGACACTGACAATATCAATTCACCGTCCAATACAGATTATAACTTTAGTCCAAGGCAGGCCTTAATCGGTGCACAAATGTTGTTTGTGGCTTTTGGCGCGCTCGTTTTAGTCCCTTTACTTACGGGCCTAAATCCAAGTGTTGCCTTATTTACAGCGGGCATAGGCACTTTAATATTTCAGTTTATTACACGCGGGCAAGTCCCGGTATTTTTAGCCTCTTCATTTGCATTTATTGCGCCAATTAGTTACGGGGTGCAAACTTGGGGCCTAGCGGCAACAACTGGCGCGCTAGCTGCTGCTGGCCTACTTTACGTTGCCATTAGCTTTGCGATTAGAGCCTTTGGTGCAGGTTGGCTACACCGTATCTTACCCCCTGTTGTGGTCGGCCCAGTTATTATGGTGATTGGTTTATCGCTAGCAGGAGTTGCTATTAATATGGCAACCGGTGTTGCTGGTAGCAATCAAATATTTCCTAAAGGTGCATCACTCATACTAGCAACAATCACTTTAACTCCAGTCATCATCGCTGTTGTATTTGGTAAAGGTATGATTCGTATACTGCCTATTATCATCGGTATTATTGTCGGTTATATATCAGCCTTTATTATCGGCCCACTCTTTGGAGTCGATTTTATTAATTTCGATAGTGTGACCAACGCTCCGTGGTTTGCCATCCCACCTTTTGTCGCACCCGAATTTAACTGGGCAGCTATTTTATTTATTTTACCCGTTGCCATTGCGCCGGCCATCGAGCACTTTGGCGATATTATGGCCATTAGTGGTGTTACCAAACGCAACTATATTAAGCAGCCCGGCATTCATAAAACTCTACTCGGTGATGGCATTGCAACAACGGCTGCGGGGCTATTAGGCGGACCACCAAATACTACTTATTCAGAGGTGACAGGTGCAGTAACATTAACCAAAGCCTTTAACCCCGCCATTATGACTTGGGCTGCAATCTTTGCAATTACCTTAGCATTTGTCGGTAAACTCGGCGGCTTTCTATCAACCATACCCATGCCTGTAATGGGCGGCATTATGATACTTATGTTCGGTATGGTTACGATGGTTGGCGTATCAATTTTGGTTAAAGTGGACGATTTAACCGAAGCCCGCAATATGGTCATTGCCTCAGTGATATTAGTGATTGGCGTTGGAGGGTTAAACGTACCCTTTGGCGACAACTTGGTTTTAGGCGGCATTGGCTTGGCGGGTATTGTTGGCGTACTAATAAACCTTGCACTACCAAACAATTCATCTAATTCGGAGTAAGTAATCAACCTTTTAAAGGGCAAAAGTATTTTTTATTTAATAACCACAGTGTTTTTAAATTGAAATACATGCGCTCTTTTTAGTTCTTATTTTTATTTATTTTTTATCTTGTTCACTTCTACCGACAGCTCTTTGTTTAAGGACAAAAAAATAAAAGATACTTGGCAGATAAATCAATACGCTTTACATAAGTCTAAGAGTTAGACCAACTCTTAGACTTATTTTTATAAATATTTGATTAGCTCACCCGGTATTCTTTAATCTTATCTCTTAGTTGTTTTGCCGTATCAGTCAGGTCATTAATATTTGTTATATTCGTCGCGGCACTCGCCACCGCACTTCCAGACCGACTTTCAATATTTATTATATTGCCATGTATTTCTCCCGTGACAATAGCTTGCTCTTCGGCCGCTGTGGCAATTTGTTGCGTCAAGGTATCGATCCCTTCAATAGACGCTATAACCTGTGACAGCGAAGCTGTCATGCCCTCCGACTTTAGCACGCTCTCTTCCGACTGCGCTTTACTGCGATTCATCGTCTCTACCGAAGAGGCGGTGGTCTCTTGCAAGGTGGCAATCATTTTATGAATTTCACTCGTTGCCTGTTGAGTCCTCTGAGCCAGCGTACGCACTTCGTCGGCAACAACAGCAAAGCCACGGCCTTGCTCGCCAGCACGCGCCGCTTCAATAGCTGCGTTTAATGCCAGTAAATTAGTTTGTTCGGCAATATTGCTAATGGTGTCGGCGATACCACCAATAGATTCAGAGGCTTCAGCAAGCTCTTCAATTTCTGTAGTTGCCTTATTTACCTGCCTAGCTAATGAGTACGTTAATTCAATAGTATCTTTTACAATCTCATTACTTTCAAACACATCACTCTTGGTTTTGGTTGCGGAGCTAGACGCAGATTGAGTATTTTCGGCAACAAGCTTGACGCTTGAGGACATTTGAGTCATCGCAGTGGCAACATTCATTATGTCTTCTTCTTGGTGTTTCATGCCTTCACTGCCTTCATTCAATCTTGCACTTACCTCGTTCAGCTTTTCTTGAAGTTGACTATCTAGGTCGCGCGTCCTCAGATTGACCTCTAAAAATTGGCTAATCATTCGGTCAAAAGCATTGGCGGCATTAGCTATTTCATCATTACGCTTGGCACCCATACGCAAGGTCAAATCTTTTGAGGTAACAACCTGGTTCGCCGTTGATTCAAAACGCCTCAAGGGCGTAATAATGAAGTGATTAACGATCCAGTAAGCCAACGCACCATTAGCCAGTGCGAGAAGGCTAAACACTAAAACCATAATCTTCAAATCATTAACTTTGTCCGCTGCTTCACCTTCAAATAATGTCACGGCTGCATTCATTTCTTTTAAAATAAGCAATGATTTAACAGAGGTTTTTTCTAGATTTTCTTTTGTTGGGTTTTCTATAGTTGTATTGATCACTTGCTGAAAGTCGTCCCAAACTTTAGAGACTCTCAATAGTTGCCGTTTAATATCGCCTTCGGCTACCGCAGGGATATTAAGTGATACGTCACCTTTGATAAGTTTTACAAGGGTTTTATCAAATAGCACCATTGTTTTTTTAAGCGGTTCTAACTGATCGAAGCTGGCGATAGTCAACAGTGCTTCTTTGGTCATTTTTTGTGTAAGCATACGCTGACGACCCGCTAGATTAATGATATAACCATCATTTTTAGCCCCAGCAGCCCAAAGGTTTATTCCAGCCGTTCCCACAAAAATCAAGCCTAAAAAGGCACAAATTAATAAAATCAAACGTAGCTTAATACTCATAATATTTCCTAAAAATGTATACTGACAATTAAAATAACGATATGTAAAGAAGTGTAGAATGTTTTTAAGATATTGAGGGGCTAAATTCTAATTATTTGAATATAACGATTATGTTCGCAATAACGCATCAATTCGTGCTTTTGATTGGTAGAAATTACCGTAGAGTATTTTGAAATTGAGCCTGACTTTTAGCTACTGAGCTCTGAACGCCCCAATCTTTGCTATACATCTCCCCGGTCAATAGTCCTTACCTACACAAATGTAGGTAAGGCGCGACGCTTCTATATTTAGATGGCGTACAATGAAGCTACACTTTAAATCGCGACATTAGAGTTTGAAGTTCGAAACCTATCTTGGATAAATCTTTATTTGAGAGGGCAGCTTGATTGGCTGATTCGGCAGTTTTCTCTGAAATATGACTAATATTATTAATACTCCCATTAATATCATCAGCGACAACACCTTGCTGTAAAGCTGCAGATGCGATTTGTGTATTCATAGACGATATCATTGCTACCGCCGCTGTAATTGCCGTCAGCGATTCGCCCGCATTGCTTGCCTGTCCCACAGTCGATTGGGCAAGGTCGCGACTTTGGGTCATTACGTTAACTGCTTGATCAGCGCTATTTTGTAGTGTCTCTACAAGGGTCTCGATTTCCGCTGTCGACTCCTGCGTACGCTTAGCTAAGGTCCTAACCTCATCCGCTACCACCGCAAAACCGCGGCCTTGCTCGCCCGCCCGTGCGGCCTCAATGGCTGCGTTCAATGCCAGCAAATTGGTCTGCTCTGCAATCCCCTTGATAACATCAAGTACAGAGCCTATGTTTTGGCTATTGGTTTTAACGCTCTCAATAACCACAGCTGAGCTTTCAACTTCTTCTGCAAGAGAATTAATAGCGAGGATTGCTTCGCTGACAACCTTGTTGCCGTCCGCTGCTTCTTTATCGGCAGATGCCGCAGAAATAGATGCCTGCTCTGCACTTTTTGCCACTTCCTGGACTGTTACACTCATTTCTTCTATCGCGGCTGCAACTTGCTCGGTCTCTTTGCGCTGGTCATTAACACCTGATCGGGTTTGCTCAGTAATCCCCGTCATATTTTCAGAGGAGCTCTGCAACGTTGCAGAAGCCAAAATAGCTTGAGACATCAGACTCTGTATGTTTTCAATAAACAGATTAAAGTTTTCTGACAGCACACCAAATTCATCCTTAGCATTCACCGGTAAACGAATGGTGAGATCTCCATCCCCTTTTGTGATTTCTTTGAGAAGAAGACTCGCGTGACCAATCGGTCTGACGACACCGCGCGTCACAAAAAATGCAACCGCCCCTCCAAAAATAATGGCTAGTAACGTTCCTATAACACTAAAATTAATGGTGAAGCTTGACGTTGCCAGTTGATCCTCAGTTCGAGTAGCGATGAGAACCTCTTCCGCGTCAACAATTTCTTTAACAACTTGACGCATTGTACCCATAATGGCTTTTCCGTTGCCATTAACAACATGATGCGCAACATCTTCAATGCCAACGGTAAATTCATTCATTGCCCGACGCGCGTCTATTTCAGGATTTGCGGCAACTTCTAGCCATCGATCAACACGTAGTTGCACCTCTTTAATATCTTCAGTCGTGACATTACTACCCGCTGTAATATTTGATAAGAGCTGCAAGTTTTTTGTTAGCGATTTACCGCCAAATTCGAAAGGCTCGAGGGAGATATCTTGGCCGGTCAACAAAAACCCCCGCTGGCCCGTCTCCATATTGACGAGATCTAGCGTGATACTAGTAACAAGGCTTTGGCCTTCGCGATTATTGCTAAGTTTCTGGCTAAGTGTGTCGAGTTGTGCGCGAATACTATCAAATGCGTCTTTACCGACTGTGCGAGATGCTATTTTTTTAAAGTTAGCTGTCGCCTTAAGGCCAAGATTAACTTTGCGACGAATTTCAATTTCTGGGTTGGCTATCTCGGCTAACCATTGGTTTTTTATCTCTATTAATCGATCCCAGCGCTCACCTTGGCTCGGGTTGTCACTCGTCAGGCTTTTACCTTTAGCCGCTAACTGTACAAATTGTTCCTGGTCATGCATGAATGTGTCCAGATAAACATCTTGTCCAGTGACTAAATAACCCCGTTGATCTGATTCTATATTTAGTCCCGCAGCCTTAAGCAATTCGGCAACCCTTATCACTTCATAGGTATGGGTCACCCACTTAGAAGATTCAATCATCGATTTGGTGCCATTAAATACAGTGGCCGAAACAATGGCCATAGCCAGTAATATAATGGCGAAGCCTCCCATAATCTTATAGCTTACTTTAATTTTTTTAAGCATATTCACATCCAACTCTTATTGTCTAAAAATTCAGCCAGTAAAACTAACTGGTTATTTATGTTGTAACAGATCAAAAATGTACTTGCTGTATTAGACCTATAACTTATTTTTCGCGTCGAAATCACTTTTCAAGCACTCCAAATCAAATATAGCTGTAAATATGAATATAGCTATATTAATAAGTTAAAATAGATTTCTTTTGAGCTTGCTAAATTGTTAAAGCAAGAGAGGCGTTGGCCCAAACCTGCTAAATTCTAGCCCTTTAACCTTACTGACAGAGTGATTGACGAGTCGTTATAACGATATAAAACTGATTTTATTTTTTTTGTATTATGTATGGATCTTTCATACGTTGGTCGGAAAGTGGCAAAATATAGCAGCTAGCCACTCCCTGAGAAAATTGTACTTATTATCCGAATCTAAGAGTGTTTATAACAGCCGCCCACCCCATAATTACAAATCCTCCAAATGTATTTCATCCTTTTGGTCTTTTGTCTTAAGATCAACAATTCATTCGGCAAGAAAATGTATAAAGCTTTGCTAGCTGCAAAAATCAATGGCCGCAAGGTAACTTAACAGGCTTTAAAGTCTGCAATGCTCACA
>CAXMPB010000012.1:0-5405 GCA_964195035.1 Cellvibrionaceae bacterium
AAAGCAGTCTTTAGGTATCGTTGGCAGCAGCCAAACAGTCATTGATATTACGACAAATTTCAACTCTCTAAAATCATTAGAAGAATACACGACCGCCCACCTAATCGACATCATTCAACACTACTTCGACTCAAAATTAATACCTTCAGTATCGAGCAATCAAACAATAACGTCGCTTAATTATTGCTTGATAAAATCAAGTGATAATTTCAAGTAACAGGCTTAAAGCTTAAGTTGTGACCTTACACTGACATCTTTACACCACTTATTGTTACCTATCGTTAGCTAGCGACAACTCATAAATGGCTCGTTGCCAAGGGAATAAAAATGGTTATTCCTATTTAAAGATGGGCACTAGCTAGATAAAGCGGTCTCAAAGTCATGTAAAACATCTAGCGGCTCATAATCTAAGCCATTCAGCTGTGCATCCCAATTGATTCCAACTAACAGCACATCTGTATGCATACCCGTTAGCCAGTCATCTAAAAATTCCTCTAGCGATACTGCAACAATTTCGTAATGCTTCCATTCATCCGCTTGATGAGCTTCTACAAATTCTGGTTGAGACCAGAAGGGTATAACCGTTGTGCTTTCATATTTTTCAGAGTCACATTGAGCCCAACCATCATCACCTTGCAAGCCCCAAACACAACCCGTACTAATTGCATCGTCAAAAAATTGTTGGTAATTTTTTTGATCATCACCATTTAATAAAGAAGAATCTTCCATTGTTATCTCTACAATTTATTATTTATTAACTTACTTGTTTAACTAATGTCAGCCAAATTACCACTGCTTTCTAACCACGCTTTTCTATCGGCCGCACGCTTTTTAGCAAGTAACATATCGAGCATCTGATGAGCCCCATCATCTGTATCTAATGTTAACGCGACTAAGCGACGCGTATCAGGGTCCATTGTCGTCTCGCGAAGTTGCAGCGGATTCATTTCACCCAAGCCTTTAAAACGCTGAACATTTATTTTACCTTTTTTCTTTTCAGCCATAATACGATCTTCAATACCTTGCCTTTCGCTGTCATCTAACGCGTAGTAGACATCGTTACCGATATCAATACGATAAAGCGGTGGCATGGCAACATAGATATGACCATTTTTTACTAGCGCCGGAAAATGACGCAAAAACAATGCGCATAATAATGTCGCGATATGTAAGCCATCAGAATCGGCATCGGCAAGGATACATACTTTGTGATAACGCAATTTTTCTAAATTGTCGACAGCAGGATCTATACCTAAAGCGACAGAGATATCGTGCACCTCTTGACTTGCTAAAATTTCACTGCTGTCGACCTCCCAAGTATTCAATATTTTACCCCGCAGCGGCATAATGGCCTGAAACTCACGATTACGCGCTTGCTTTGCCGATCCACCAGCGGAGTCGCCCTCTACTAAAAATATTTCAGACCGCTCTGGTTCGCCACTGGAGCAATCGGCTAATTTACCGGGCAATTGCGGGCCTTGGGTAATTTTTTTACGCGCAACTTTTTTACTGCTGCGCACACGCTTTTGTGCATTTCCAATGCAATAATCAGCAAGCGCATCCCCTTCTTCTGTGTGCTGATTAAGCCATAAACTAAAGGCATCTTTTACAACGCCAGATACAAATGCCGCAGCTTCTCTCGATGATAGACGCTCTTTTGTTTGACCTGAGAATTGCGGATCAGATAATTTAGAACTTAAGATATAACAGCAATTGGCCCAAATATCATCGGGGGCTAATTTAATACCTCGGGGCAATAAAGTTCTAAACTCGCAGTACTCGCGCATAGCATCTAACAAGCCGGTTCGTAGCCCATTTACATGCGTACCACCTTGTGATGTTGGAATTAAATTAACATAACTCTCTTGCGTAACTTCGCCGCCCTCAGGCAACCATTGCAAGGCCCAATCTACGCCTTCGGAACTGCCCTTAAAAGAACCCGTAAAAGGGTCGGTCGGAAGCAGCTCCCACCCTTGAGTAGCGCTGATCAAATAGTCTTTGAGGCCATCCTCATAAAACCACTCATCACTTTCACCACCGGCTTCGTCCTTAAAAGTTACTTTAAGGCCAGGACACAACACAGCCTTTGCACGGAGCACATGACGTAGGCGCGATATAGAAAACTTATGCGAATCGAAATAACTCGCCTCGGGACTAAAATGTACAGCAGTACCTGTATTGCGCCTACCACAGGTGTCGATCTCTTTTAATGGCTGCGTAAGATCACCGTGAGCAAAAGCAATGTCATAGACTTTGCCGTCCCGCTTAATAGTAACCGTTAAATTTTTAGATAAGGCATTAACGACACTAATGCCAACGCCGTGAAGCCCGCCGGAAAATTCATAATTTTTATTAGAAAACTTACCCCCGGCATGAAGCGTAGAGAGAATAACTTCAACACCTGGCTTTTTTTGCTCGGGGTGCATATCCACGGGCATACCACGGCCATCATCACTCACTGTAACTGACTGGTCTTTATGCAAGATAACTTCAATAGTTTTTGCATGGCCCGCCAAAGCTTCATCGACACTATTATCGATAATTTCTTGCGCTAAATGATTTGGTCGAGTTGTCTCGGTATACATACCCGGACGTTTTTTAACGGGGTCTAAGCCGGTTAATACTTCAATATCTTCTGCGGTATAATTACTCATTCATAACCTGCTGTTATTATTCATATACAATTTTTTAAAATATTACCTAACGAGACCTTATCGCCAATGACCTTTTGCCCTGATACAAGCTTATCCCACCAGAGGCTAGCGAGAAAAATGTACTCAATCGGTTATTCACACCTATAAAATCGCTCTTTCTGTATATTTTAGCTTAGCTGACAACAAAGCCTCTATTCATGCAGAGGTCTCTTAAAATATTTATTCTCAAAAAAATTTATTGCCTGTGGGATAAAATCATCAAAGTTTTGAAAACTATGATCGCCACCGCGCTCGACTGTTTGATGACAACCTTTGTAGCGCTCTTTGGCTAGACGATAGTCGAGCACCTCGTCACCGGTTTGCGCAAGCAACCAATAGTTATCTACATTCTTTAACTTACCCATTTGATAAGATAAAAGGTCATTAAAATCTTTCTCATCTAGTTTATAGACGTCGGTGTGATGATAATTTTTCAACTCTATATTTAAATAGTCCGGCATTAGCTTTTCTATATCTACTGCCGGATTAATCAACACGACTTGCAACTGATAACGCTCGGCCAGCCATGTGGCCCAATAGCCGCCTAAGGAACTTCCCATCAGATATATTGGCTTATTACGGCGATCACCTTCGCTATCGATGCTGTTAATTAAATCGTCGAGGATAGTCTCGCATTGCCTAGGATAGGGTGGTAACTGAGGGCAATAATAAGCAATATCTGGACGATGCTGTTTTAGCCATTGCTGCAATTGTTGCGCTTTCACCGACAGTGGAGAACTTAAAAAGCCATGAATATAGAGGAGTGATGCCATCGGTGAAATTGTAACTAAGGCTCGGGGCATTGGCTACAAGTTATTATTTATTAACGCGCCAACAATACATATTAATAACCATTAGCTACAAAATCGATACCGTAATCTCGATATACGACACGCTCAACCCCTGTTTTTAGATCACCATTATCATATAACTCTAACCAACGATAACCAGGCATTGTATCTTCGACGGCAAATTCAGCATTATGCGGCGTGAATTGAATGCAAGTAGAAGGCGTTGATAACAATCGGATCTCATTATAGTGTTCGTCAAACTCTTGATGAACATGCCCCCACAATATTCCCTTAATATTCTTGTGGCCATCGATCATTTGCCAAAATGCATCGGCATTTTGGATAATATAACGATCCATCCACCGACTACCAATGGGTACTGGCTGATGATGAAAGGTAATAAGTATATGTTTATCTTGATGCTGGCCTAAAGTGTCCGATAAAAAACTGAGCACTAGATCTGTAAAATTACCATGAATCTCACCCACCACATGAGAATCCAATAAAATAATTGCCCAGCTACCATTAACAATTACTTGGTTTGTAGATTCCTCAATGATGGACTTCATCATATCTACATTGTCGTGATTACCTGGCAGCCACGCCATAGGAACAGGTAAATGCTTAGATACCACATCTACAAAACGCTGATAGACCGACAGGCCATGATCATTAACAATATCACCAGTAGCGAGTAAGAGATCGATCACTGGCTGCTGCTGCTTAACTAGATTTAATACATGCAACAAGCTGTCATCGGGGTTCATCGATAAAAGTGTGTCGCCATCATTAAGGCCAAGGTGGCTATCTGTAATTTGTATTAAGTTGATCATATCTAGTAATCGTTATTTTTATGCAAATTTTGATTTAACATAAGCTATATAATATGGCGCAAACCCATCATTATATTGGTGTAAACCATCTTCTAGTCATTACTAACCATTGTGATAACTATAAAGTAACTAACACGCAGAAAAATTAGTTGTTCGAATGATAAATCAAATAATGACACAATAAAACGTATCAGTTCTAATCTAGAGCTTTTAGCGCTCAGCTTTATTCATTAACTGAGGCGCTATGCACTGATAACATCATAGGCGACTCGCCCTTTAACCAGACAAAAGGCGATCAACTCACCCAAAAACTGGTTCAGCTGCGACTTTTCGTCCGCTTGATGCATTTCTTGATTCGGATACTCGTGCCGAGCCTTAAATTGACGGCACCCTTTTGAAGTCACAACCTCTGCTAGCTGCGCATCGTGATATAGCCTTACATCTAGTGAATATGAGGCCAATACCGCTAACAAATCATTATCCAAATTATTAGTAACCAGAGCCTCATCGATGACAGCATCGCTTGAGGATATAGCACTTGGGGCAACACAGACATTTAGCATTGTGGTATATTTTGCGATTTCTGAGACAGTAATGCTCAATTCAAGGCCTTTGTTGGCCAAATCGCCATTAAAGCCACTCATCGAATATCGCCATTGCTGAATGGGTATTTCACCCAGATCTGGTCTCTGGGTACTGGCTGCCTCGTTAGCATTTTTTTTCAAGTTGGGCGTTAACTTTAATATGCGATGGTAGTTACCTTCACAAACAGCAAGATGCTTTGGTAGATCAACGATATAACGCGATTTAGGTCGATTCCTCATAGTTTTAGTATCTTTATCATATTCTTAAGTCAGTGTGAGACCTTTTCATGAATGATCTTTTGCCCACATATTAGTTTACCCCAAAAGCGGGCGCCGAGGAAAAACTTACTCAATCGCTTACTTAACCTAAGCCCCCCCGTGCTGGCAACATACGTAAACTAGCTCTTTCCTATACGTTTTCTGCCAGCCTCTGGGGCATGCCTTGCTCTGAACACAAAGCCTAGATTCGTGTAAAGGTTTTAGTAAATCGATAAAGCAGCGTGT
>CAXMPB010000013.1:0-5928 GCA_964195035.1 Cellvibrionaceae bacterium
AATAACAGTGCTAGCTGCCTGCTCAACGGATTGCAATAGGCTCGATTTAAAAGGCTCTACATGCTCACCCTCGGTACTTGTTCCTTCGGGGAATAAAATTAAGTTTTTCTTTTCATCAAAGTGATCGCTCATGATAGAAAGTTGAGCTCGAATTTTATTGCCTTTACGCTCAAAAAATAAGGTATTTTGCATTTTCGCAAGTTGCCCTAAAACAGGCCAGCCGGCCACTTCGGACTTAGCAATAAAGTACCCAGGTAATGATGAGCCAAGCGCAAAAATATCGAGATAAGAAATGTGATTAGAAAGAAATAATGTGGGTTTTAGTACAGAGATTTCGCCTTCCGTACTCACCTTCATCGAAAACAAATAACAACACATACGATGAAAAGTCTTATAAAAAACATGCATCCGCGAAGTAAAAAGATGCTTAAAGATAAAAAATACCGGCAACATCAAAAGAATCCAAATAATGAGCAATAAGGAAGAAAATACTGCCCGAGCAGTATGCGCAAAAGACATTGAAGGCCCTAGATCTAACTTCTCCTCGCTTAATGGTGAAGCTACCATGCTCCCTCCTGTATCTGAATCTACTATATTAGGTTTTAAATTAGGTTTTAAATTTTCTTCGCTAACGGTTTTAGACATGCATCACCAAATTAGGGTTTTTCTGCATCATGTTTTTAGTCTCAACATAAATAGCTACATAAACGGTATTAAAAACAGGGTCGATAATAGCTGCATCGCTGATTTTTGCCCCTAACTTTAAGTAACCACGGAGCAAGGTTGGTACAGACTTTTGAGCGTCTTCACTAATAGAGTTAGCGTTATAGATAGCATTTAAGTCGACATAGTCTTCTACTTTGGGCTCAGGCCTTAAGAACTCTGGTGCCAAATGATGTTCGTAGAGATAATTAAGTATAGGCAGATGCTCATCGATATTAACGCCAGTAAAACTTGCACAGCCAAACATCACATCGATGTCGTTATCTTGAAGAAAGCTCATGGCATATTTCCATATAAGCATCAAAATAACACCGCCACGGCCATTAGGATCGACACAAAAACGACTTAATTCAAGTGATTTACCATAAAATTTATGCAGCTTTGTGAGAGTAAATGTCCTTTCTGTATAAAATTGTTGCTGGGGCTTTAAACATCCATTAAAAAAGAGACGTAATGTACCAACAATCGCTGGCTGCACATCAGCCCGAGTATCAATAACGATGATATGAAAACCAGCATCATCCCATTCATCTATATCGCGCCTCGACTCAATCATTTCTGCACTTGGATTACCTTGCTTCTCGTCATAAAAAACACGATATCGAAGCGCTTGTGCAGCCTCTACTTCCGATGCATTAGTGGCAAATCTAACTTGATAGCGACCCGCATTTGTTGCCGGTGCCACCTTCAGATCTTCTAAAAAAGAAAACCTTTCAATCACATCAACAGTCTCCGTAGAACTCATAGACTTAACCTTTAAAAAATTGCTTCTCACACAAACTAACTCTATAGGTAGGGTATTGTGTATTGGTTATACAATTCAAGACAATATACTTTAATTCATGTCTATCGGGTATAGAAAACTCTGCCTAGACCTTATTCGAGTCATCCTAAAACTTGGCTTATATCGCACTATAAAAAATAGGGCTTTATTGCAATGCTTACATCACTTAAAACTGCCCACGTAAAACCATGATTAGCAGTGCTATTAAATATGTACAAGCTCTTTTCACCTAACGAAAAAACTATCACGAACAACAACCTTATAGTTTTTTTGGATAGCAATATCTGCTATTAATTAAGGTTTGCATCTTAAATTTGCCTTCACCTAGACCCTAAACCCAGTAAATAATTCAAACTAAATGCATTGCTCCGATAATTTAAAAATAAATTAAAAGCAAAAGACGGTAAATATAATCTACAATAGTAATACTAGATATTTATAGGCATAATGCCGCCGATTCATGCCTCATTGTCCAATCCTAAGCCGTGAGTATATGCCAAAGAAACTCTTTAAAAGATTCACTCCTGATGCGGCTCGTGTCAAACGACAACCTGCATTAAAGTTTCTTCGGCCTCTCTTAGAAGATCCCAACCTCTTCCACTTTAATCGCCATTCAATTTCTCTTGCTGTGCTGGTGGGAGTGTTTGTAGCGTTTATGCCCATTCCATTTCAAATGATTTTTGCTGCTATCTTAGCCTTATGGATTAGGTGTAATTTGGCGCTAAGCATAGGCTTAGTTTGGATAAGTAATCCGTTGACGATTGCGCCTATTTATTTTGCAACTTATCAGCTAGGCCTGTGGATTTTAGACATACAAGGCATGCATATTGAGCCTAATGAAATTACATTTACATTACTGCAAAGTGAAATTGGTAAAATCTGGAAGCCGCTGTTTTTTGGCTCTTTAGTCGCCGCCACTTTTTTTTCTGTGATATCTTATCTGATAACAAGACTGTTGTGGAGATTACTGATTGTTCGCCAATGGCGTAGGCGTAAAGACACTAAACTAAAACGCTAGAAAGCTGTGCTAGCTAATCATCGTATCGCAATGCTTCAGCTGGATTGACTTGCATGGCTTTGACCGCCGGGTAAATTGTTGCCATAAAACTCATTATTAATGAAGCGCTAGCAACCAATACAATATCATTTAACTGTAGTGATGACGGCAGAAAATTAACGGGATAAATCGTAGATTGTAGAAAATTAATACCTAAAAAAATCTCAATACTTGCGATAATACTTTCTATCGACAATGCTAATAAAACACCTAAAGTCACACCGACAATTGTTCCAACAATGCCAATAATTGCCCCTTGAATTACAAAAATAGTGAGAACCTGTCGATTAGAAACACCTAGTGTACGCAACACTGCAATATCACTTTGCTTGTCAACAACAACCATCATCAATGTTGAAACAACATTGAATGCAGCAATAGCAATAATTAAAAATAATAATAAACTCACCAAACTTTTTGATGTTTTAATGGCTGCATAAATATTGCCGTGAGTGTGGGTCCAATCACTGGTATACACTCTTGCGTTTAATTTTTTCGTTAACATCAAGCTCAATTCATTCGATATATAAGCTGCTTCAAATAAATTATTCACGCTGACATGCAGACCAGTGATAACACTAGGGTTAGGCGTCAATTGTGCAGCCCCATTTAACCCCATTAACGCGAGCGAGTGATCTAACTCGGTACCTGTAGAAAAAATATCGATAATGGCTAAGCGTTTGACGGAAGGAGTTCGCCTTAAACCGCCCTGATTCAATTGCGGTATGATTACTGTAATCTTATCACCCTGCTTAACTTGTAAGGTATCAGCAAGGCCACTACCTATGGCTATAGCATGATCATCGTGCTCAAGGACAAATAGCGTTTTAGTGTCTAAGTATTTTGAAATATTTGAAACACTGGCATGACTTTGCCTATCAACTCCGTAAATAATACTTGGTTGTGTTTGGCGACCTTCGTGTAACATGCCTTGAAGCTCGATGAATGGGGCCGCGCCTTTCACACTTTTTTGCTTAAGGATATGTTCGCGTAATTCAGGCCACTCTTGATTACTTGCTGGATAATAAACACTAACCTGCGGCATTATCGCTAGAATTCTTTCTTTTAATTCTTTATCAAAACCATTCATCACCGACAACACGGTGATTAGTAATGCAACACCCAAAACAATTCCGGTCATTGCAATGCCCGATATAAAGGAGACTGAGCGGCTACGTTTTTTTGTTAAGGTATAGCGTAATCCAATAAATAAACTTAATGGCTGCAACATTATTTGGCCAAAATTTCTAGAGGTTGGGAACTTTGAACTTCTTTTAATGTACCTTTGCTTAATTCTAAAACACGATCCATTGTATGAGCCAACTTTTGATCGTGAGTAACAATAATAAAGCTCAGTTCATACTCACGATTAAGCTCCCACATTAACTCTTGAATAGAGGCGCCAGTTTCTTGATCAAGATTACCTGTAGGCTCATCCATTAATACACAGGCGGGCTTGGTAACCATTGCCCGAGCCACAGCGACTCGTTGGCGCTCCCCGCCCGAAAGCTCTGCTGGTTTATGTTGCAAGCGATCTTGCAAGCCAACTCTTGCCAATATATTAGTTGCTCGCAGCGTAGACTCTTTAACCGAAAAATCACCAATTAAAAGTGGCATAGCAACGTTTTCTAATGCGGTAAACTCTCCTAACAAATGATGAAATTGATAAACAAATCCAAGATAACGATTGCGTAACTTACCTCTTGCATTTTCATTTAAGGTGGCAATATTTTGACCCGCTATAGTCACTGTGCCATTACTGGGCGTATCGAGCCCACCCAATAAATTTAGCAAGGTACTTTTACCAGAGCCCGAGCTACCGATGATCGCTACACGCTCGCCCTTTTCAACTCTTAACGACACATCATTTAATACCTGAACAGGCTTTGGCCCCTCTTCATAACTTTTACTTAAAGACTTACAAGCAATGACAACTGCTTTACTCATAATCATTTCCTTTTAAAAGATTCTTCATCGAAGAGGTATTCATAAAAATTTACTCATAACGCAACACCTCTGCTGGCTCTATTTGGGTAGCTCTGTATGCAGGATATAAGGTAGCTAAAACACTTAGTATAAAACCGACACTACAAACAATAACAACATCTGGTAGTGCAAGCTGGGAGGGTATTTGGCTGATAAAATAAACGTTGGGGTCAAAGAAGTAGAGCCCTGCTAATGTTTGCAGCCAGTCGATCACAGCAGTAATATTAATCGCCAATAAACAGCCTACAATACTACCCATTAAAACCCCAATAAAACCCACAGCGCTTCCTTGAATCACAAACACAGCCATAATTTGTCGTGTCGTCATTCCTAAAGTTCTGAGTACGGCAATATCGCTGCGCTTATCTGATACCATTAACACAAGACTAGTAACAATGTTTAAAGCAGCCACCGCAATAATAATCATTAGCAGCAGCATCACCATTCTTTTTTCTAATTGAATTGCTTGAAACAACCCACCTTGCGTTTGGCTCCAATCTTTTATATCAAATTTTTGACCTAGCTGCGCTGATAAAGGTCTAACAGTAGCGCCAGCGTGATAAATATCATCTGTTTTAATTCGTAAACCTTGAACTGACTTGCCATAACGAAACAATCGTTGCGCATCATTTAAATGAATCAACGCTAACGATTGGTCAACTTGTGCCCCCACTTCAAAAACCCCCGCTACGGCAAAGCGTTTTGATCGAGGAAATAACCCCGCTGGTGTAATTGAGACTTTAGGTAGTGTCATAATGATGGAGTCACCCACACTAACGTTTAATTGCCTGGCGACTATACTCCCTAAAATAATAGAAAACTGCTTTGGCTTAAGCGTAAAGAGCGATGCATTAAGCATGTAATCATTAATACTTGATACATTGACTTCCTCGCTTGGCAACACACCTTGGACCTCAACACCCTTAACATTAAAGTCACTCGACAACATAACAAAGCCTTTAATATAAGGGGCAGCTGAGTCTATATTTTTCTCTGTAACAATTTGCCCGCGTATTGACTCCCAATCTTGCATAACGGGTGTTTGATTTAAATAAGCATGGGGCACAACTCGCAAAATACGTTCTTTAATTTCACGGTCAAAGCCATTCATAACCGATAAAACAACGATAAGCGCAAAGGTACCCAGCGCCATGCCGATTAATGAGAAGCCACTAACAAAAGATATAAATTGATGGCGTCGCTTTGCACGCGTGTAGCGAAGACCAATAAAAATAGCAGTATTAGATATCATCATTGTATTATAACGATTCTACTCGCTAGTGCACATCCATAAATGGATCGTCGCGAGGTTAAATGAAAGGGGTCATTCCTATTTATGAATGGGCGCTACTCGATACCAGCGACTGCATTATTCAAA
>CAXMPB010000014.1:0-10724 GCA_964195035.1 Cellvibrionaceae bacterium
AAATACAATGAAAAGGCACCAGCGGCAACTAAGCCACCAATAAAACCGCCACCGGGTTCATCGTGGCCACGCAACAATAAGAAAATTGAGAAGACTAATTGAAGCGGTAAAATAATTAATGCAGCGGTGCGTAATATCAAACTATCATCATGCCGCTGGACCATCGATGAGTTGCGCGCAGCTAAAATATCTTTACGTTTTGTCATTAAGAGTCCTTGCCCTTGCGTAATCGAATCATGGAATAGACACCCAAAGCCGCAATCGCTAAGACGAAGATCTCACCGAGTGTGTCGAGTGCACGAAAGTCCACCAAGATCACATTCACAATGTTTCGTCCCTTGCCTAACTCATAGCTATTTTCAATAAAATATGCAGAAATTGAAGGTGCCCATTGCACATTTAAAGCAGCTAATACCAAGAGCGTCATTAACGCTCCCAACAAGGTAGCCACAAGAACATCTCGAATAACCTCACCTCGACTGGCGTAACGCGAGAATCCAGGAGCTTTGACTAACACCAACACCAGCAACAATACGGTCAATGTTTCAACAAGAACCTGTGTAATACCTAAGTCTGGCGCACTAAAATGCACAAATATTAATGCCACCGCATAGCCCATGGCACCAAGACTAATAATCGATGCAAATCGTGCTTGGGTTATAACGGCATAGAGTGTTGATAACGCGAGTAGGGCAACCATCATAATTTCATAAGTTTTGAGCGGCGCTGTCTCGGGCAAATTAGGCCAGCCAAACTGCGTCAATAAGGTGTAACCAACCGGGATCACTACGGCAAGTATAATCACCCTCATATAATTACCTAGACTGCCATTTTGAATAATACGAGTCTGCTTTATAGCCAGCCATATAATGCCATCCATCAGCTTAAAATAACCCGCTTCTGGGCCAATGGATTCAGACAGACGGCGCTGTTTGGCTGCAAGCTGGCGACTGGGCAGCCAAGCTTTAGCAAGAACAACACCCAAAATCAATGCGAGTGCCGATAAACCCAATGCGGCATTAAAGCCGTGCCAGATAGATAAGTAAAAACCTGTTGCTTCAGGAGCCACTGCTTGCACTGCAGCTTGGACCAAGCCTCGGTCGGCCAAACCAGGCCAAAGCCCAAATAAGAGAGAGATAGTTAGCAGCACAGCGGGGCCCGCCAATAGGGGCAGCGATGCTTCATGGGGTTTTTGGGGGAGCAATGCGTCCGAGCCAAAAAACGGTTTTATCACTAAAACGATTGCTATAGCGACACCTAAGCACGCTACGGTTATTGCTGCTAATACCAAGCCTAAATTCACAGATAAAGCCGCTTCAAATAAAAGCTCTTTTGCGATAAAGCCGAATACGGGTGGCAAGCCAGCCAAGGAAAGTGCAGCAACGACCATTAGTATAAAAGTGATAGGCATCGTTTTTTTCAGCCCGCCTAGCTGACTTAAATCTTTGGTGCCTGCACTGTGATCGATCGCACCTGCCAACATGAAAAGCGATGCCTTATACAGCGAATGCGCCAGTAAAAACCCAACGAATGCAACCATAGCGGCTTGGTGACCAATGCCTAACAAAAACGTTAAGGTGCCCAAAGCCATCAATGTGGAATAGGCCAAGGCTTTTTTAAGGTCGATGGCGGTATACGCTAAAACGCCACCCAATATCATGGTGATGCCTCCAGCCCATAGCTGTAAGTTAGACCAAAGCCATTGCTCTCCCAATGCAGGATGCAATCGTGCCATTAGAAATATACCGGCTTTGACCATCGTTGCTGAGTGTAAAAATGCGGATACTGGCGTAGGTGCTGCCATCGCATTGGGCAGCCAAAAATGAAATGGGAATTGTGCCGATTTGGTAAAGGCACCCATTAAAATTAGCACTAACATGACATTGACTAGCGTGCCTTGGGCTTCGAGTGGCTGCTGAATAATCTCACTAATTTGTAATGTGCCCGCCATGCTGCCTAATAAAATGACGCCAGTCATCAATAATAAGCCGCCACCGACCGTCACAAATAAGCCCTGCAAGGCCAGCTTTCTGGCTTTTTCTGACTCGTGATTAAAACCGATGAGCATATAGGAGGTGATGCTCGTCAACTCCCAAAATACAAAAAGTAGCAGTAGATTATCAGCTGTTACCAGCCCCAGCATTGCGGCCATAAAAGCAAAGAGCCATAGGAAAAAACGTCCTAAATCAGGATGGTTTCGCATGTAATCGCTGGCATACCATACGATAAAACTGCCGATGCCGGTAATGAGTAAAACGAATAGAAGCGATAAACCATCGATATAAAAAGACAGGTTGAGGCCGAGTGACGGCATCCATGGCATGACCTGTAAAAAGGTTTGTCCTCCAGACACTGCAGGCAGATAGCTCAGCGCAGAAATAAACAGGCAAGCAGGAACTAATGCTAATAAACCCACTTTGTTACGTGTTGCTAACCAAGGCACCAAGTGTGGTGATAGTGCCGCTACAAACACGACAATTAAAACAAATACAAGCATGCCAACCCTATTAAGATAACTATAATTATTGATCTGCCTACTGGTAAGTAGTCGACCTTCTGCATGTACCGCAATTACCCGATCAGCTGTGATCTGGTATTAGACGCCTATTAAAAACTTGAGACATATAGCCTAAATATGTCGACTCAGAGTTGGCCACTTGAGCCTGTAGTGTTTAAGACTTTATTAGATTATATCAGGTGCCGAAAAAAACATACCATATACGACATTCAACCTATTTAACTATCACTAACCATTGAGCAAGAACTCTGCTGTCGATGGCTTTGATGGAAAAGGCCCAAAGGATTAGAATTATTTTCTGTATTCTAATCTCCCACTATTTATCAACCTATTTTACAATATACTAAGTTAATAAAAAATCGTTTATACTTTGCTTAAAGCTCGGTTAATTCGAAGTATTAAAATAGTAGCGACAGTTTTCGACATCTAGGTAATTTCGATTACCGTCCCTTCTATGTAAAAAAAACGGAATAGAAAAGGCCGCACTGAATGCCAAATACAATCAATTATAAACATTTGAACTACTTTTGGACTGTTGCCCATGAAGGCAGTATTGCTAAAGCCGGTGAAAAACTGCACATAACACCACAAACCATTAGTGGCCAACTCTCATTGTTGGAAAAACGCATGGGTTATGAATTGTTTGAGCGCGAAGGTAGGGGATTGCGCTTAACCGAGACAGGCCGACTAGTGTTGGGTTACGCCGATGAAATTTTTGAGCTAGGGCGTGAATTAAATGATGTATTGCGCGGCGTTCCAGCCTTAGGGCCATCAGAATTTATCGTCAGCTCAGCAAGCGCTCTGCCTAAAACTATTGTGTACAAAATAATTGAACCAGCGCTCCGCATCGAGCAAGAGGTCAGTTTGACGAGCCTAGAAGGACCGATAGAGCATATTTTAGCAGATCTGGCCATTCACAAAGTAGACCTGGTATTGAGTGATAAACCAGTAACTGGTGCCTTAAGTGTCAAAGCTTACAATCATAAGCTGGGTGAAAGTGGGCTCACATTTTTTGCATCGCCAGAGCTAGCTAAAGATTATAGGCATAACTTTCCCCGCTCACTTAACAACGCACCACTACTATTACCCACCAAGCAAAATGAAATTCGCCAACTATTTGATTACTGGCTTAGTGAGCAAAATATTTATCCTATTATTCGCGGTCAATTTGATGATAGCGCACTGATGAAGGCCTTTGGTCAGGCGGGCATGGGAATATTCTTTATGCCCTCCATTACTGCCGATGATGTATGTAGGACCTTTAATGTCGAGATTATTGGTGAAACCGATGAAGTTAGGCAACAGTTCTATGCCATATCCGCTGAGCGCAAAGTGAAGCACCCTGCAGTTGCCGCAATTTGTGATGCAGCCAAGTTACTACTTCTAAACTAATCGTTAAATAAATTGATTTAACTCATAGGCTCACGCAGCTTTTTCCGCTTATTGTCGACCAAAAAAACCTTTCTTAATAAATCTAAAGCATCGGATATTTCGAGTTAATACTCATTTTTATTCGATTTTTATACTGTCGAGACAAGCGCTACTATTATCTTAATCAAAAATCCTGCGCACATTCATTTAACAAAAAATCTGATCTGCAAAGGCCTAATAATTTTAAGGGATAGGATTGGCAAATGTTCTCTACTGCACTCCCATCAATCGTTTATTGATGGCGACAATGGTGAACAATTTTCTCTCTGGCGGCTCGAAAAAAACAACATTTACTAAGCTTTTAATAATTAATTACCGACTAGCTGTGGCCGAAAAATAAACTATAAAATAGGAATGTTAAATATGAAGAGATTTAAGAATATCTTAATTATGGTAGGCGGTAATTCTAATCTAAGTAATGACCCTGCGATATCTCGAGGCGCCGATCTCGCCGAAAAAAATAGTGGACGTTTGACACTCATGGATGTTGTCGATGCACCTGAAACTATGGTTAGAGAATACAAAGGTATTATTAACGCTGCAGAGCTGGTTGCCATGCTTGTCAAACAGAGGCGCGAAGAGCTTGAACAAGCAGTCTCCGCTCTAAAGCACAAAAATATTGAAGTCATCATTAAAGTAATGACTGGTCGTAGTTTTATCGAAACAATACGACAGATGCTTGAAGGCAAGCATGATTTACTGATTAAAGTCGCCAATGAACATATCGGTAGTTTTGACAGTGATGATTTTCATTTGATGCGCAAATGTCCTCAGCCAGTGTGGTTACTTAAACCTAGTAAAGAAGAAAAATGTCAGCGTGTTCTCGCCGCTATTGATTTAGACCAAGAAAATAACGAGGAAGGTAAAGCACTCAACACGCTAATTATGGATTTGGCTACGTCTCTCGCCCACTGGCAAAAGAGTGATTTGCATATTCTCTCTTGCTGGTCACTATATGGTGAAACAACATTGCGAGATAGTGCTTTTTTAAAAGTCTCAGAGGAAAAAATTGCAGATATTTTAATAGAAGAGAAAATATATAATGAAACGGCTATGAAAAATTTAATGGCGCGGTATAGCGATAGCCAATGTACTCAACATTTAATAAAGGGTTCTGCAAAGGAATGTATACCCGATTTTGTTCATCAAAATAGTATTGACGTTTTAGTCATGGGGACTTTGGCCCGTACTGGCATCCCGGGCTTATTAATAGGCAATACAGCTGAAACAATATTACAATTAATAGATTCTTCGGTGCTTACAGTAAAGCCAGCGGGGTTTGAAAGCCCTATAAAGTAAGCAGACGTCGCCGTCATACCTGAGCAACACATACTAGATGATGGCTTGCTCATCAACGGTCATAAAAATGCGAAATGAAATAAGATCAACGCAGACAGAATATGGCACTTAAAGACGGACTGAGGGCTTAGGCTATCTTATTTATTGCATATGTTTATTAATTTGTTAGCTCAGCCATTCAAAGCTGAGCTTTTTCTTATCCATATCAATAGCTGTCAATTTCACTTCTACAGCTTGGTCTAAGCACAATTCTTTTTCATTCCATGTAAGTTCCATTCGCTGATTATTAAATGAAAGCTTATCAAACGGTGCTTCTGGGTTTTCTTTATCAGCTTTTATGGCAACGACAAAACCTTCAATACCGGTATTGTCTAAGCGAATACCAACCCCTTGATTCGTCAGTAGGGCAATGTAGCCAGAAAAATCTTGTCCTATTTTGTCCTGCATATAATCGGCAATCAACCATTGCTCAACAAGGCGAGAAGCTCCACGGCTAAGGCCAATCGACTCTTTTAAGTTCTCGAGCTGTTTAGCGCGCAACACGATGGGTCGTTTGTTTGCCAATAATTGATGAATGATACGTTGATTATAAAGATCTTGATAACGTCTTATAGGAGAGGTAATAGTGGCGTAATATTGCGTACCGAGGTTGAAGTGCGGCGATGCTTGCAAAGATAACTCGCTCGCTTGCTGAAAACGTTGTTGCTTGGCGAGTAAAACGCTGTATTTTTCATCATTTTGAAGTTGTTTAACCAGCGCAATATAATCGTTGAGCGCGCTAGTATCACCAACAGCTTCGGCACCGAGCACCTCAATCAGCAATTTATTAATATCATCACGGCGTTCAGGTTTAAAGCCAGCTTGAGTGATAAATAAACCCGTATTATGCTTGGCTAAAAACTCACCAGCACATTGATTAGTAATAATCATGGATTCTTCAACTAAGCGGTGCGCTGAGGTTCGTTCAATTTTTTCAATACTCTCTAATTTGCCTAAATTATTGAGTAGCAATGCAAAGTCATCGCGATTACTGGTAATAAGCTGATTCTCTTTGCGGTGCTCGTAGAGCGCATTTGTACAGGCTTGTAGCTGTAACAATTGATCTTTAAAGAGGCTGATATCCGTAAGGTGTGCCTGTGCCTTATAAGGCTGATTATTAAGTGTGGCGCTGACTTGTTGATAGCTAAGCTTTGCCTTTGAACGAACAATGGCCGATTCAAATTCGCTACTTAAGACCTTACCGCTTTTATCGATAGCTAATTTGCTAACAAGGGCTAATTTATCCTGCCCAGCAATTAATGAATAGCGTTCAGTTGATAAACCCTCGGGTAGCATGGGTACTGGTTTGCCGGGTAAATAAAGGGTTTGTGCACGTCTAAGGGCAATATTATCTAAAGTGGTGTTAGCTTTGATTTCACTGCCGGGGTCAGCAATGGCTACCAATAATGTCCAGCCTTCGTCGGTTTGTGTAATGGACAGTGCGTCGTCCATGTCGCGTGTCCCAGCAGAGTCGATGGTAATAAAGTCGATGTCGGTTAGATTAGTTCTTTGTGTGCCAGGTTTTTGTTGCTGATCGCATTCAATAGCAGACGCTTGTAAAGCTTTAGCTTCATCAACTACATCTTTAGGGAAGCTTTCAAATTGTTGATGTAGAGCTAGAGAAAATTTTCGAGCATTATCAACATTTACCTCGGTACCAATATCACTCGTAATGCGTGCTTGGGACTTGCCTGTTTCATAGGGATGTTGAGTAATTTTAGCCGTTACATAATGGCCATCTTTGGCATTAGCGCGTGCTTTAGGGGGTACAAATATCCAGCGAGTATGTTGTTGCTGTTCAACAATAACAAAATGACCCTTGCCACGCACACAATAGCGACCGGCTAATTGTTTCAGTGGCGAGTGAATCAGTTTTTCTAATTTACCTTCGTATTGTTCTTTAGTCTCTGTTTTTTTTGTGGTGACAAGTACTTCAACTCGATCACCATGAAAAACATGGTCCATTACATCTGGTTTTAAAAATGCATCGCGACCATCATCGAGTGCAACAAATCCGTAGCGTCCACTAGTGCCGCGAACCGTGCCTTGGGCAGTATCTCTGCTGTCTTTGATTTCTTTTTTGAGTGAGCTGAGTTGAGAGAGTATATCGCCAGAGAGCATATTGGTATAAAGCCATTAAAAGGTTAAAAGTAGAGGGTGATAACAAGATTTACTGAAAAAAGCTTAAGTAGCTAAACATTGTTAATGTGTTTTGTAGCCCAGTGCATATAAGGGCCAGAATAATAACAGAGATCAGCTTGTCTCAATACTAAAAACACATGAATCCATTCAATACAGTCTTAAAACATCGATTATTTAACGTCTAGGACAGCCTGCTAGCCAATCGAAAAGATAAACTAGCCTATTCAAAAGATAAGCCTTGAAAAAAACCGGGAACCACTTGGGTTGCTAAGCCATAATGCTGTTCAGAGAATTTGGAACCTGCTTGTGAGGGCTCTAAATTTAGCTCTACTGTATGAGCGCCAAATTGTTGGGCCATTTCAAAAAAGCCAGCCGCGGGATAGACGTTACCCGAGGTGCCGATAGCGACAAATAAGTCACATTGACTGAGAGCGTGCTCTATTTCATTCATATATTGGGGCATTTCACCAAACCAAACAATATGTGGCCGTAGATTTCCAGCTTGCTGACAGCAAGGGCAGAGATCATCTATAGAGGTATCTACTTCGCATTGAAATAACTGGCCAGATTGTTGGCAGCGTATTTTTAACAGTTCTCCATGCATAGGCAATACATTATTTTGGCCTTGGTCTAGTGATAAGACGGAGCGTTGATGGAGATCATCTATGTTTTGGGTGATTAAGGTTAGTTTGCCGCGGCGACTTTCTTCTAACTGCAGGCTTAGTTGTCCAAGGCTTAAATGAGCCATATTGGGCTCAATGCCATTTAATAGATGTTGGCGGCGTTCATTATAAAAACGATGAACTAAAACGGGGTTGCGAATAAAAGCTTCTGGTGTGGCGACATCTTCAATTTTATGGTTTTCCCATAGGCCATCCTCGGCACGAAAGGTTTGAATACCCGACTCGGCAGAAATGCCGGCACCAGTGAGAACAACAATATTACGATAGTTTTTTGGTGATTTCATAGTGTTTGTAGAATAAAAGTAGGCATTTGAAAGCTAAACAGTGAGTGCTTAGGCAGTAAAGATAGCAAGCACTAAAAGTAGTAAAGACTAAAGGCTAAAGTGGATGTCTTTAGCACCTTGCCATAGTGTCGATACGCCAATTTCTCTGAGCTTGTTTAGGTCCGATGTAATCGTTGCGAAGTGATTTCCGGCTAAGGTGCCGGCCTTAGAGGCAAACTGCACAGCACCGTAGGCAATTAATATCTCGGTTTCACTTTTACCTTTAGGGTATAGCAAGATTTGTCCTGGAGCGGGGTAGGAGCTTGCATCCTCGTAGCCTACATCGAAATCAGTATTGCCGAGCGGGATCCACATTCCTTCGCCACTCCAGCGAACATGGACGACTTGGCTAGTAAAGGGCAGAGTTTTGGTGAACAGCTCACAAGTTTTTGGTGATTTTTCAGACTCTAGTACGGCTGAAAAATGAGTGCCGTCTATCTCTATGTTGATATCTAAGTTCACGACTGAGTCCTTTACCTGTTTAGGGAAAACATCTGCTTGATGTGAGCCGATAGGAATCTCAAGAATGTGATTCCTGTCGATCGTGATAATGTATTGGTTAAACCTTTTCTGTCTTTGCCTTTTTATCCAAGGCAAATTTAAGGCAAAAGTATCCGACAATGCCCGAAGCTAAAGAACCAATAATAATGCCCAAACGTTCATCAAAGAGCGGTACAGCACCATGATCAAAAGCGAGTGAGCCGATAAATAAGCTCATGGTAAAACCAATCCCACAAAGGGCAGAAGTCCCATATAAGCTAGCGATGTTCATGCCTTTTGGAAGGGTGACGAGTTTAAGTTTGAGAAATATCCAACAGAAGCCAAAAACACCAATTTGTTTGCCAAAAAATAAACCTAAGGCAATACCAATAGTCACGTTATGAAATACTTGTTCACTACCCATATCTCTAAAGTTGATACCTGCATTGGCAAAGGCAAAAATAGGTAAGATCATAAATGCAACAACAGTATGTAATCTATGCTCCATTGTTTTAAGCATTGATTTACCCGGGTTCTTCAAAGACCCAAGAGGAATAAACATTGCCAATACAACACCGGCGAGTGTTGCATGAACGCCTGATTTTAGCGTCGCAATCCACATGATAATACCCACTACAATATAAGGCGCTTTAGATAACACATCTCTTTTATTCAAAAAATACAATACCGGGATACACAGAGCAACGACAATAAGAGCCGTTAAAGATATTTTATAAGTATAAAAGATTGCGATGATGATGATAGCGCCAATGTCATCAAAAATAGCCAGTGATGTTAGAAAAATTTTGATTGATATGGGTACGCGTGAACCTAATAGGGCAAGAACACCCAGTGCAAAGGCAATGTCTGTCGCCGCAGGAATGGCCCAGCCTGAGACTGCAAGAGGATCATTATAATTAAAATATAAATAAATAAGTGCAGGCACTGCCATGCCGCCAATAGCCCCAACACCAGGTAAGATAATATTACGCTTATCGGATAGCTCGCCTTCTAATAGCTCTCGTTTAAGCTCAAGCCCCACTAAAAAAAAGAAAACTGCCATTAGACCATCGTTAATCCAGAGCAATAACGGCTTGGCTATTTCTAAACTACCTACCTTAACTTCAACGGGCGTGTCGAGAAGTGATTGATAAAATCCATAAAGAGCCGTGTTGGCAAAAATCATGGCAAGTATTGCTGCAGCAATCAAAATGATGCCACCAGAAGCTTCCATGTGCAAAAACTTTTCAATAAAGCGGTTGTTTTGTAAGCTATTATTAGTAGTGTTCATGTTTTTCCTAAGGTTTAAATCTTTTCAACGGTAATAAATTCAAAAATTATTAGCTATGTTTGACTCAACTATACCTAGTCAATATAGACTAAATTTCACAAATTACGAACCAACAAATTTATCCACAATACAAAAACACTCAATACCGATAGCCAAAATGCAAGCATTCGATGGATAACGTTATTGTAAGTGATGTTAACAGTAGCTTGAATAAGCCTTGCAATGACAAATATCCAAGCAAAAATGATGGCGAGCATACTATCAACTTGTAAACTAATGTAGAGGCTACCTGCTACATAAAACATAACATGAATTTCAAATAAATTATTAAAACAGCGCGTTGTTTTAGTAACTGTCAGGGGTATATTTTCACCTTGCATTAGTTGAAAATATTTATGACTTGTAGATTCATTTTTGACACTAAAAAATCGATTTTTAATGGCAATGCAGGCTGCCCCGAGTGTTAATAAAACCATAAAAAATAGTGGGTGAAACATGATAGCGTCTTATTTTGTAAG
>CAXMPB010000015.1:0-5041 GCA_964195035.1 Cellvibrionaceae bacterium
GGCTAAGCGCCCCCAATAGCACGGATTTTCCGGTTCCCGTCTCACCAGTAATTGCCGTCATACCCTTGTGGAGTTGAAGGTCTAGGTGTTCGATCAGCATGTAATTGTTGATAGTGAGATGAGTTAACATGTCGAGTGCTCCGATTGATCATATTTTCATGTGTTTTTATACAGTATTTTTTTAAGCTTGCCAAGCATTTCATCTAACTTGTGTGTTTATGCTTGAAACCTAGCGAATTGGCCTTATATAGAGCCCAAATGATTTATCTTGATTTTTATAAATAGCCGTTAAATAGGAGCCTAATTGTGTCTAATGAATCAAAGGATTCTCCCGTCAATGAAGAAGTTGAGGATAGCACTGCTGAACGAGTGGAAGAAGCTATAGCAGGCGAGTTAATCGATGATGTCGAATCTGATGAAAGTTCAGGTTTAGGCGCTGTCGACGAACAGATTGCAGGACTTAAAGAAGATATTTTGCGTGCCCAAGCCGAGACGCAAAATGCGCGTCGTCGTGCCGAGCAAGATGTTGAGAAAGCGCGTAAGTTTGCACTTGAAAAATTTGTGGTTGAGTTATTACCTGTGGCCGATAATTTAGAGCGTGCTATTGCCGCTGGCGACAGTGAAGATGGAGCTCAAAAAATGGTACTAGAAGGTGTGGCACTTACGCATAAATCTCTTCTTGATAGCCTAAAAAAATTCAAGGTGGAAGCGGTAGACCCTTTCGGCGAACCCTTTGATCCACAATTGCATCAGGCGATGTCGATGGTTCCAAACCCCGATGTCGAGCCCAACACTGTGCTGACCGTTTTTCAAAAAGGTTATACCTTGAATGGTCGCCTAGTGCGCCCTGCAATGGTTGTTGTGTCGAGTGCTGCACCTAGCGGCTCTTAAGGTTTCGACAAGGTTTTAACGACAAATTAAAACCTTAGTGTAAAAAGCATAGAAAAAATAAGGATATTATGGAAAGCAGGGTTGAAACTAGCCCTTTGGGACCAATATCTAGTGGTAATGAAAATGTTTTTGGTAAGCGGTATTGCCAAATCACCAAAAGACAATTTTTTATCCTGAATAAAAACAGCATGTGCATCAATAGCGCATAGACGTAAGAATGTAGGTTCGGGATAAGTTTTTTATTAATAGCAGCGTTTATAAACGCTTGAATAAGCAAACTGGAGAGCTCCAATGGGTAAGATTATTGGCATAGATTTGGGTACAACCAACTCTTGTGTAGCAGTATTAGAAGGCGGTAAGCCAAAAGTTATCGAAAACGCAGAGGGCGATCGCACCACCCCGTCGATTGTGGCCTTTACAGATAATGATGAGATTTTAGTCGGTCAAAGCGCTAAGCGTCAGTCGGTTACTAATCCTACGAATACTTTAAATGCTATTAAGCGTTTAATTGGTCGTAAGTTTAAAGACGATGTTGTACAAAAAGATATTTCTATGGTGCCTTACAAAATAGTGGCAGCCGATAACGGCGATGCATGGGTTGAGGTGAAGGGCGATAAAAAAGCACCGCCACAAATATCTGCAGAAATTTTAAAGAAAATGAAAAAAACCGCCGAAGATTATCTGGGCGAAGCAGTGACTGAAGCAGTTATTACTGTGCCTGCCTACTTTAATGATTCTCAGCGTCAAGCAACAAAAGACGCCGGTAAAATTGCAGGCCTAGAAGTTAAGCGTATTATTAACGAGCCAACAGCTGCAGCACTTGCTTACGGCATGGATAAAGGCAAGGGCGACCATACTATTGCAGTGTATGACTTGGGTGGTGGTACTTTTGATATATCAATCATTGAGATTGCAGACGTTGATGGCGAGCACCAGTTTGAAGTGTTAGCGACCAATGGTGATACATTTTTAGGTGGCGAAGATTTCGATATGCGTTTGATCGAATACTTGGCAGCCGAATTCAAAAAAGATAGTGGTATCGATCTTCATAACGATCCGCTTGCCCTTCAGCGCTTAAAAGAAGCGGCTGAGAAAGCAAAAATTGAATTATCTTCAAGCACGCAAACCGAAGTTAACTTGCCATACATTACAGCTGATGCATCGGGACCTAAGCATTTGGTTGTTAAAATGACTCGTGCAAAGTTAGAGTCATTGGTAGAAGAGTTAGTTACTCGCTCGCTCGCGCCGCTAGCCACTGCGCTTAAAGATGCTGATCTTTCTGTCGGCGAAATCGACGACGTTATTTTAGTGGGTGGTCAAACACGTATGCCAATGGTTCAGGCAAAAGTTGCTGAATTCTTTGGTAAAGAGCCACGCAAAGATGTTAACCCAGACGAAGCTGTTGCCATGGGTGCGGCTATTCAAGGTGCGGTGCTTTCGGGTGATGTTAAAGATGTTCTATTGCTAGACGTTTCACCGTTATCTTTAGGTATCGAGACAATGGGTGGTGTTGCCACGCCGTTAATTGAGAAAAATACAACGATTCCTACTAAGAAATCACAAGTGTTCTCAACCGCAGAAGATAATCAATCTGCTGTAACGATTCATGTCGTTCAGGGTGAGCGTAAGCAAGCATCGAGCAATAAATCTCTCGGTCGTTTTGATTTGGCTGATATTCCACCGGCTCCACGTGGTGTGCCACAGGTTGAAGTTACCTTTGATATCGATGCTAACGGCATTTTAAATGTTAGTGCTAAAGATAAAGGAACGGGTAAAGAGCAGTCTATTGTTATTAAAGCGTCTTCTGGTCTTAGCGATGACGAGATCGAATCAATGGTTGCAGATGCCGAGGCAAACGCCGAAGCAGATAAGCAATTTGAAGAGTTAGCCGCTGCGCGTAATATGCTAGATGGTTTAATTGGTGCAACTAAGAAAACCTTAGAAGAAGCTGGTGATAAAGCATCTGAAGAAGAACGTGCGGGTATTGAAGCTGCTATCGCTGAGGCAGAAGTTGCCGTTAAAGGCGACGACAAAGAAGCAATGGACGCAGCAACTGCTAAGTTGACTGAAGCGTCTAGCTCGCTTGCGCAAAAACTTTATGCAGAGCAGACGGCTGATGCCGGTGCCCCTGGAGCTGACGCAGGGCAAACAGAAGCCCCAGCCGATGACGGTGTTGTTGAAGCTGAGTTTGAAGAAGTTAAAGACGATAAATAATTAATCCTAAAGGCGAGTTATTCTCGCCTTTTTTTAGATTAGTTAGTTAACGCTTATACAATTCAGCCAGATGTATTTGGTTAAATATATAAATAAATTTAGACTAAAAATAACGCGGGCTTGTAGCCCGCGTTTGCTGTATGTGATAAAGAGTAATTTTTAATGGCAAAGCGTGACTACTACGAAATATTAGGTGTTGATAAAGACATTTCTGGAAAAGATTTAAAGAAAGCTTATCGACGCGTAGCGATGAAATTTCACCCCGATCGTAACCCTGATGATAAAGGCGCAGAAGATAAGTTTAAGGAGGCGAGTGAAGCCTACGAGATTTTATCGGACTCTCAAAAACGTGCCGCTTATGATCAATATGGTCATGATGGTGTTAATCCCCAAATGGGTGGCGGTGGCGGCGGTGGTTTTGGTAATTTTAGCGATATTTTTGGCGATGCCTTTGGCGATATTTTTAGTGGCGGTGGCGGCGGTCGTGGGCAGCAGCGCGGCTCCGATTTACAATACACCTTGCAAGTTACTCTTGAACAAGCGGTAAAGGGCACAACTGCAAAAATCAAAGTGCCTACATTAGTCGGTTGTAAGCCTTGTAATGGTAGTGGTGCTAAAGCCGGTTCTAAACCAATTAGCTGCACAACTTGTGGTGGTGTTGGCCAAGTTCGAATGCAGCAAGGGTTTTTCTCTGTGCAGCAAACCTGCCCCTCTTGTCAGGGCCAAGGAACAACGATTAAAAATCCCTGCGGGACTTGTCGCGGTCAGGGCCGAATCGAAGAGACAAAAACGCTTTCTGTTAAAGTGCCTTCCGGTGTTGATACCGGCGATCGTATTCGCCTAACAGGCGAGGGCGAAGCTGCGCCACAAGGTGGTGTTACGGGTGATTTATATGTGCAGATTGCCGTTAAAAGTCATGATATTTTTGAGCGTGATGGGGCCAACCTTTATTGTGAGGTGCCGGTTAGCTTTGTCGATGCAGTGTTAGGTGGCGATATAGAAGTGCCTACACTTGATGGAAGGGTAAAATTAAAAGTCCCTGCCGAGACCCAAACGGGTAAAATGTTTCGTCTGCGCGGTAAAGGCGTAACACCTGTTCGCGGCAATGCGAAAGGCGATTTGATGTGTAAAATTGTCGTAGAGACACCGGTTAATTTATCGGGCAAGCAAAAAGATCTTTTGCGAGACTTTCAGTCCTCGCTAGAGGGTAAAAAACACTCGCCAAGACAAAATACTTGGTTTGAAGGCATGAAAGACTTCTTTAGTTAAGATAGTCAGCTGATTGGCAAATAGCGCTATTGGCCGTATTATTTAACAAGAGTTGTTCAGTAAAGTATGGCAGTTAAAAGAGTGTTCAGAAAAAGTCGTTAAGTGAAATTTAAACACAAGGTAAGAGTGTACTATGACTACCAAGATTGCAATTTCTGGTGCTGCTGGCCGAATGGGCCGCATGTTAATAGAAGCGGTTGCTGCATCGTATGATGCCCAATTAACCGCAGCTATCGAGTCGCCAGGGTCATCGTTAATTGGTGCAGATGCTGGCGAATTGGCGGGGTTAGGCAAAAATGGTGTGCTTATTGTTGGCAATATTGCCGAAGTCGGCGATCAGTTTGATACTCTAATAGATTTTACAGCTCCTGAGGCAACTCTTGCTAATGCAAAGTTTTGTGCCGCAAATGGCAAGGGTCTTGTTATTGGTACAACAGGGTTTTCGCCCGAGCAGCTCAATGAGTTAAAGGCGTTGCAGACGCAATTGCCAATGATTAAAGCGGCTAACTACAGTACTGGGGTTAACCTGTCTCTTAAATTGTTGGAGTTGGCTGCCAGTATTATGGGAAGTGATTCTGATATTGAAATTGTTGAAGCGCATCATCGCCATAAGGTCGATGCGCCATCGGGTACTGCTTTAGCGATGGGTGAGGCGATTGCCGACACA
>CAXMPB010000016.1:0-5562 GCA_964195035.1 Cellvibrionaceae bacterium
AGAGGTAGAATCAGAGCTTGCGCGTATTATTGAATCACCCTTGTCTGAAGATTTACTGGCCTTCGCAGAAGATTTTTTAGCTCGCAAATTTTATAAAAAACGCACCAGTGTATTGACCGACATGTTGCGTGAAAACAGCCAAACCATACTCGTCGATGAAATACATAAAGGCGCCGTCGAACAAGGTGTCGTTGCACATTACAAACAAAAAGGCTGCCAAGCTTTTCGTACTGAAAACGATATTTGGCGTTCGTTATTTGGTTTGTATTTTTGGCATGAAATTTATAATTTAAAAGGATTAGGTCTGAGCAATGAATTCGATCATGTACCTAGTTCTCTTAAAACTAATCAATTTTACGAATTGGCGAGCCCGCAAATAGACGCTCGATTAGCCTCTACGAGCAATAAGAATAAACTTATTCAACAGTTATCGCACTGTGCGGCAAAGCACTACGGCCAAAAAAATATCGTTTTTAAATGGCGCAACAACCTACTCGAGCGATTAACCTTACTGATTAATCATAGTAAGCTCGATGCTCTACTCTCTTTGTTAAAAGCCATGACCCAAGACTGGGCTCACTTAAGTGACGGCTTCCCAGATATTATGTTGCTAGACAATAAAAAGTTGCGTTTTGAGGAGGTAAAATCTGAAGGTGACCAGCTACGTCGCAACCAATTACTGAGTATCCAGAAGCTTCAGAAACTCGGTTTTGATGTACGTATTACTAACGTTAAATGGACAGTTGATCCTCTGCAAACTTACGCGGTTATCGATATAGAAACTACCGGAGGCCGTGCCCAACATCACCGAATTACCGAAGTTGGCATCGTCAAAGTTATTGGTGGTAAAGTTGTTGACGAGTGGCAATCTTTGATAAACCCGCAACGTCGCATTCCGCAAAACATTACTGCTTTAACCGGTATTGATAATGCCATGGTGGCTGACGCACCTCTGTTTGCTGAAGTCGCTAATGATATTGATAATTTTACTAAAGATTGTGTCTTTGTAGCGCATAATGTGAACTTTGATTATAGCTTTATCAAAGAGGAGTTTAATCGCCTAGAGCGACATTATCGTCGGCCTAAACTTTGCACGGTAAGAGAAATGAGAAAGCACTATAAGGGTTTGCCATCCTATTCTTTAGCTAACCTTACAAAGTACTTTGGTATAGATATGCAGCGTCATCACAGAGCCATGTCCGATGCAGTTGCAGCCACTGAATTACTCAACATGATCAATGAAAAGCGGATTGATGGCGGTTAGTTAGTCCACAAATAATCACCGTGTCTTTAATTTAAATATGTTTTGTAAAGTTGAACCAATCCAAACTCAAGATTAATGAGTAAAAAAGTCATGCAAACAAGCTCTAAACAAAAGATGAAGCAATTTAATACAGACGAGACCTCGCGTATCATCGAGATGGCTTGGGAAGACCGGACACCCTTTGAAGCGATAGAGCGGCTATTTGGTGTCTCTGAGCCCGAGGTTATTGAAATAATGCGTAGTAACATTAAACGCAAAACTTTCAATAATTGGCGAGAAAGGGTGAGCGGGCGTAAAACCAAACACTTAAAGCTACGAAGCCCCGATGTAAGTAGAGGCTACTGTTCGACGCAATACAAGCCCGCAAGAAAGCGTTAAAATTGCGTTAGCGTGCGCTCATCGTAGTTATCTGCGTTTAGGGTCAAATTGAATTTTTCGGCTAAGTTATCAAGCTCTGCCTGGTCAATGGCTAACTGATCCATAGTGAGGGTGTTATCGTCTAGTTGCCATAATAAGCGCGAGCCTGCATAACTATAATGCATGGCTAATAAAGCATTTGCGTTACCGCCTTGTGCGGCGGTTTTAAGCTTACGCATTTTTCGATTTATTTTATTAAGCGCTTGTTTTAGCTCCCAGACGTATACCACCTCGGACATGAAATCGTGTTTTCTATATTTATTTAGTACCCTGGCAACGGTTAAACCCGTAATAACAACGCCTAATAAGTTCCAGTGAAAATGGCTGCCACTCTCATCAGGAAACAAAGCAATAAGTATTTGTGATGAGGCTAAACTGCCAATGAATAAGCCGCAAATACATCCCGCGATTACAAACTTTATGTGACGACGATAGCGTACTTTATTAATTTTAATGAGTTGCATAAAAGCCTAAAAAGAGAATTACAAATATAAGAGCGGCAATAAAGTCTGTCGTTGTGCTAGAACTTACTGGCTCAGTTGTATCTTTAACGCCAAAACACCGGCGTTGCCATAGTGTAACAAATACCAGCAAGATAAGTGCGGGGATAAACCTTAGTTGTTTAGGTATAGTGAGTATTAACACCTCCTATTTTGCACAACTCATTTCAAAATACTGGTTGCTGGCAATTGATAAGAAGGGTCGGTGTTCGCAATTACGAGAGACTTATAACGATGCAGGTAGATATTTTTGATGCAGAATACCCAATTGAGCGCTTGCCCACCGACGGTAGTCTGGTCGATCACGGACTGGTGTATTCAATAAGCGAAGCGCAAATTATTATGGATCGGCTTTTGACCGAAATCCCTTGGCGAAGCGATACAGCATTCATTTATGGTAGACACATTACGACAAAGCGAAAAGTGGCTTGGTTTGGCGATGACGGATTTAATTACAACTATTCGAATCAGACACGGGCAGCATTACCGTGGACAGAATTACTTCTCGAAATGAAGGCGAAGGTAGGTGAGCATTGTCAATACGAATACAATTCGGTACTTCTCAATCTCTATCATAACGGTAGTGAAGGCATGGGCTGGCATAGTGATGACGAAAAAGAACTAGGCGATGCGCCAAACGTTGCCTCACTTAGCTTTGGTGCTGTGAGGCGATTCGATATGCGTCACAAGGTTAGTAGTAAGACAATAAGCCAATCGCTCGAACCGGGTGGATTGATCGTTATGTCGGGCCAGTCACAAGCCTGCTGGAGGCATCAAGTTCCCAAACAGCTCCGAGTGAAGGAGCCGCGCATCAATCTGACCTTTAGACATTTCATCGGCTGATCCCTCAGTGCTTAATTTGGTTGATCTATTCGATTGCTCTTGGACATTCATTCCTGGTAGTAATAATCGTACTTGGCCAGCAGTTTGCGCATAAACTCCCAGGCTTCGTTATAACTCAGCCCACTGTCTTCGGGGATGATTATCTTGATATAGAGTTGATCGCCGTATTCGCGTTTAAGTATTTCTAGACGACACTCAACCTCGGCCAGACTGAGCCGGCTGAAGCCTGCGTCACCAGGCTGGCGGTAACGAATTATAATCCCAGAATGTTCCTTTATATAGTAGACCTCAGCGATGTGTTTGCCTTTCGCACTTCGCGCCGGTTTGATCAAGTCCTCGTACTGAGATTTGACCAAGTCATACTCACTTTTTAAGGTCAGCAATTGCCGGTTAGTGGCAGTAGAGTCCGCTGACAATTGAGACTTCTCCTTTGACAGCTGGCTGATTATATTTTGCTGCTGGCTGCTCGACTCAGTCAGTGCGTAGATTTCGAGGCGCGCGCTGGCGAGTTGCGCTCGCGCCTCGTCACCGGCCTGTTGCTGTTGTGCCAACAACTGATTTAACTTCGTAATCTGTTGCGCCATATCATCGAAGCGTGCAGTGGTCATATTGATTTCTTGATTGGCCACACCGAGTTCGACTTGGCTTTGCTGCAATGACGATTGCAGAGCGAGATTTTCCTGCTCTAGCGATATAAGGATCGATTCCTGCTCGCCCATCGCCAATTGAGCACTGGCTAACAGTTCATCTTTTTTCATTAGGCGCAGACGCAATATAGAATTACCTTGCTCGGCATTGGCGAGGCGCTCTTCCAGCGTGGCGTTCTCCAAAGAAGCTGATTGAATTATTTGCACAGAGATTTGCTCGGCGGCGATGCTTTCTTGTAACTCGGCGACCAGTTGCCAGTTACGCACCACCCGTATGCTGGTGGCCATAAGAAAGATGAGGGTGATAACCATCATCACATCGGTAAAAGCGGGCCAGAAGCTGTTCTCCCCACCTATACCTAAGTGGCTACTGCCGATTTGGCCGAAACCGTTGTTCATAATTGCTTGTCGTTATGATCGGGCGTCAGGCGAAAACCTTCACGCAAAATTTGCCGTATCTGCGTCATCTCATCGGCAATACGGTCGGCCTGCTGCTGGTTATTGGCGATTGTCTGCTGCAGTGACACTGCAGCATCCTGGTAGGTTTCTTGAGTTTGCATAAGCATGTCGGCGGCAAAATTTACGGACTTGATCAGGTCACTCATATCATGCACGATGTTATCTTCGCTTTTTATATAACGCGGCAACAGATAGATAGAGGTCAGCTGTTCAATACCGCTTAGGCAATGAGTTTGCACATCACCAAGACGGGTATAAAAATAGCCAAATATGCCGTAGGACACGATCGCAGTAATGGTGGTCGACAACGCAGTCGACATGCCGTGGATAACCAGACCCATGCCACCGAGGCTCGCGTCCGCCGAGTCGATTAGGTCCGAGGCACCGATTAGCGCGATCGACAATGACACAATGGTGCCAAATACACCCGTAAGAATAAGAATGTTGTTAATAAAACGGATTAGGCCAAACTGCGTCGCCTCATCGGCATTAAGCATAGCCGCCAGCGCACTATGATTAATTTCGCCATTCGCACTGTGAATAGTACGCATGGTGCCGTGACGCTGTGAAATGATCGAATCGACGGGCACGCCTTGGAAAAATTCGGGATTGGTCGCCTCGACATTGTTCATGAAGGTAGCGATAGAGGCTTCTTCTCGACGATAACGCAGCAGGTGGAACAAAATACTGCCGATACCAAGTAAAAACAAAGCGACGATGGCACCGTTGATAATCAGGCCTGTGCTAGTAAGCTGATTCTCGGCATAAAATGGATAGATAGAGTCGAAATTAAACGCCATTAAGGCAATGACCACTGCGATCACAACAACAAACTGAGTCAAAATTTTAGAACTGAGGTTGGTAAGTAGACGCTGCATATCCATCGTGTGGGTCTCTATTTAAAAGGTGAGCCTCAATAATCAAGTGAGCTGTATAACCATTTAATAATGTTTCCCACTAAAAGTCAAAATGCTATACATCGATCACATCCCAGGCCTGCAACGCCAAACGGAAAATTCACAGGCGCGCGGTAAATTTCAGCCGCGCAGTTAGTACTTATTAGTATGACCTCAGCCTGATCAGGGCGTGGGCTGGCGTAATTGATTGGTCAGATCGATTCGGTAATCAAGCCGTAAAAAGTACTTATAAAAACATCTAATAATTAATATCACGCCAGATTAGACCTGTAAAAAAAATAGCCTGCGTGAATTACTTTTGTGGTATCCAACGCAAAAACCACCGCCCAAAAAAACCGCCAATAAATACCAGAGGTAAGATCGCAAGGACGCTCCATAAGTAATAGTCCTTAAAAATACTAATTGCACCGTAAAGTGGTTACTTTGTTACATTAACTGTCAAAAAAAAAGGGCTAAAATATACAGTACCACCGGTTTAACAAAGTCAGCTTCACCTTTTTAGGCAAAAAACAGCT
>CAXMPB010000017.1:0-3102 GCA_964195035.1 Cellvibrionaceae bacterium
TAGAGATGTTATAATGTTGAAGCATCAATATTCAATACGTGAAAAATTAGCCTATAGCTATCCACTGGTGGTCGCCTCAATCGCGATAAGCGATTACCCGCGGTCGCCCTTTTATAGTAGATTGGCGGCACCCATATTAATTCCACCTATACTCGTGTGCGCATGAGATAGTAGAGTCTGAAAATAATAATAAACAGACTGCGTGGTAGACAGAAGAAATTTTTAGTTTTCTTTGATCCCAACATATTGCTCAAATCAAAGTTCAATAAGGCATAACATTAATGAATAACTCATCTACAAAAAGTGCGCTTTATATTCCTCACTCGGGGCCTTCACTGTTAGAGGCGCCATTGCTTAACAAAGGCAGCGCTTTTAGTGCTCAAGAGCGAGTCAGCTTTAATCTGACTGGCCTCATTCCTCCTCGCTATGAGTCTATTGAAGAGCAGGTTGAAAGGGCCTATATGCAGTATTCCAGTTTTGCTGCACCCATTAACAAACATATATATCTACGAGCCATTCAAGATAAAAACGAGACGCTCTACTATCGATTAATCAAAGAGCATATTGATGAAATGATGCCAATTATTTATACCCCTACAGTGGGCGATGCTTGCGAGCAGTTTTCGGATATTTATCGCAGTTCACGTGGGTTATTTATATCTTATTCTGAACGTCATCAAATGGATGATATTTTACGCAATGCGACTAAGCGTAAGGTTAAAGTCATCGTCGTCACTGACGGTGAGCGTATCTTGGGTTTAGGTGATCAGGGCATTGGAGGCATGGGTATTCCAATTGGAAAACTGTCGCTGTATACCGCCTGTGGTGGCATAAGTCCGGCCTACACCTTGCCGGTGATGTTAGATGTAGGTACAAATAATCAGAAATTACTGGCCGATCCAATGTATATGGGGGCTAGACATAAGCGTATAGGTCAAAAAGAATACGACGAATTTGTGGAGCTGTTTATTAATGCTGTTCAGCGTCGTTGGCCAGAAGTCATGCTACAGTTTGAAGATTTTGCCCAGCCCAATGCCATGCCGTTATTAGAGAGATACAGAGATAAAATCTGTTGTTTTAACGATGACATCCAAGGTACTGCCGCCGTTGCTGTGGGCACTATATTGGCTGCCTGCAAGAGTAAGAATAGTAAAGTTTCTGAACAGAAAGTGGTTTTTGTAGGCTCTGGTTCGGCCGGTTGTGGTATTGCAGAAATGATTGTTCAGCAAATGTGTAGCGAAGGTATTAGCGACAGCCAAGCTCGTAGTCAGGTATTTATGGTCGACCGCTTTGGTTTGCTGACTGACGGTATGCAGGGCTTGCGAGATTTTCAGCAACGCCTAGTTCAATCTACAAAAAGCCTAGAGGGTTGGACGTTCAGCGGTGACTATGCGTCTTTGTTGGATGTAATGCATTGCGCGCAACCTGATATCTTGATCGGTGTTTCTGGCCAGGCAGGACTGTTCACTAAAGATGTGATTCGCACTATGAAGAAGCATTGTGAGCTGCCAATTATATTTCCTCTCAGTAATCCTTCTCGACAAGTAGAGGCCACACCTGAGCAAGTTATTGAGTGGACCGATGGGCAGGTCATTATTGCCACAGGGAGCCCGTTTAAACCCGTAGAATATAAAGGTAAAACCTATCCAATCGTTCAATGCAACAACAGTTATATCTTTCCGGGTATAGGGCTTGGTGTGATTGCAGCTAAAGCCCGTTTAATTAGTGACGCTATGTTAATGGTGACTAGCGCCACCTTAGCCGAAGCTTCTCCGCTGGCCATAAATGGTCAAGGAAATTTATTGCCTCCTCTTGGGGAAATCGCTAATTTAAGCAAAAAAATTGCCTTTAAAGTAGCTAAGATGGCCATGGCAGAAGGTTTAGCCTTAGAGGTCTCTGATGAATTGCTTAATGAGCGTATTGAGAAAAACTTCTGGCTACCCGAATATCGAACCTATAAGAGAGTTAGTATATAGAACGATATTAATAGGCCTTTTACTGGGCCAGCTTGTATCCAGCTAATTAAGTGGGGGCCTACTCCTCCGGCCTAAAAAAATCGATGTGTTGCCTTGCACTTATATTATTCGCCTACTTGATTGATAATCGAAGGATTCCTTTCTCTTTACATTTATAAAGCAAGTCCCTGCAGTGACGTGTTGAGATAAAATGATAAACGAGAAGGAATGCTCTGAGTCAAACCGCTGTATAATATTTACTTTATTTAATTGATGAGAATGTAATGAGCCTCGCTAAACGAATTATTCCTTGCCTTGATGTTGATTGTGGTCGCGTTGTTAAGGGGGTTCAATTTGTCGATATTCGCGATGCTGGAGACCCAGTGGAAGTGGCTAGGCGATATAATGAGCAAGGCGCTGATGAAATTACATTTTTAGATATTACCGCTACTCATGAAGATCGTGAAACAATGGTACATATCGTTGAGGCAATTGCCTCAGAAGTGTTCATTCCACTCACTGTTGGTGGCGGTATTCGCCGGCTTGATGATATTCGCACGATGCTTAATGCTGGTGCTGACAAGGTGGGCATTAATTCTGCTGCCGTGTCTAATCCTGAATTTGTTAAAGAGGCTTCTGAGCGCTTTGGCGCACAATGCATTGTGGTGGCGATTGATGCCAAGAAAGTGAGCGCTGAAGGCGCGCCAAACCGTTGGGAAATCTTTACTCATGGGGGTCGCAAAGCAACGGGTATTGATGCTGTCGATTGGGCTATTAAAATGGCTGCATATGGAGCCGGTGAGATATTACTGACAAGTATGGATAAAGATGGCACTAAAGATGGCTTCGATTTAGCATTAACCCGTTCTATTAGCGATGCAGTCTCAATTCCTGTGATTGCATCAGGTGGTGTGGGCAATCTACAACACTTGGCTGACGGTGTAACGATAGGCGGTGCCGATGCAGTCTTAGCCGCAAGTATTTTTCATTTTGCTGAATATAGTGTACTTGAGGCAAAAGAATTTATGAATAAACAAGAAATCGAAGTCAGGTTAGATTGATTGGACGCTAAAGCGAAATTTCGATTGGATCTATTTGTTATTTCTGATCAGTACAATTAATAGATAATAATTTTATACGCTAACAT
>CAXMPB010000018.1:0-5927 GCA_964195035.1 Cellvibrionaceae bacterium
TACTATAAAGCACTACTATAAAGCACTATTGTTAAAGGTTGATGTTTTAATAGACTAGCATAACATCTATATATGCTGTGAGAGGATATAAAATCATTAACGACTTAAGTAGATGTTTAGAGGAGTGACTTCACATAACAAAAAAATAACAAAAATACAGGCCGATAATAAAATAGAGTTTATTTTTTAAGTCTGGCCTAGCTTCAAATAAAGTCAATATTGTTACCTATAAAGACACTTAATTATTAACAAAAAATGTATTGATCAATAACGTTAGCGCGAGGCTACTTGGATGGCTCTCTGGGCTCTATTTAAAGCTGCATGATGTTTTATCTAGCGGTGGTAGAGCAATTAGATAACGATGGTTCCAGTATTTTCCTGTCACCCATAGGCCATTTTTTTCTTTATCATAAGCAATTCCATTGGCTATATTTTCTTTGTCGGGTGTGATGCTCGCCAAGCGTAAAGTTGTGAGGTCAATGCTTGTTAAAACGCAGCCCTTTACACTATCAATAGCGTAAATTTTTTCATCGTACCAGCGATTTGCCCAGATAACTCCATCAACATATTCAAGTTCATTAATGTTATCAAGTTTGTTAATCGTTAAAGTGTGCTGTACCTCAAATGAATCTTTATCCATAAATTTAAGTGTATTAGTACCATTACTCATAATGAATGACTTTTTATTATGAGTTAGTCCCCAGCCTTCACCTGTGTAGCTGAGTTTTTTAATCGGTGTTAAAGTGTTTTTATCAAAGACAAATAGCGTCTCTTCTTTCCAGGTTAATAAAAACAACTTGTCATCAATAACGGTTAAACCTTCTGCAAAATACTGGGGCGGTAAAAAATAACGCAAGTTTTTGCTGGGGCTTTGAAAAATTAGAACAGATTTATTATATAAACCACTACTAATATAAAAACTTTCCCCATCTTTATATAAGCCTTGGGTAAACCATTTTCGATTGTAAGGCTCTTTAGCCAGTATCGTTGGTTTTAAGGGGAGGGCGTGGGATGGGAAGAGTATAGGCTTCGTCTGTTTGGTAGATGGTTTTGTGGCGGTAGTTGAAGATTTCACGGCAGCGGTTGTTGCCAATAAATACAAGGGTGATTGAGTCGATGTTTGCGTAATTATTGGGTTAGCTGTGTTTACAGATATAAAGTTAACTGAACTTATAATAGATACATCGTTATCACTATATGAAAAGCTAGTGTTTAAAACAATAATAAGCAATAGCCATTGATACATTTACAGATAACCTTATTGTTGAAGTTGGACGCAGTATATCGAGTTTTTTGGGTGCCTGTCGGACTTAGGGTGCTTTCGAGACGAGTGAAAACGGAAGGTGTTTTTTGTTTGAGGAAAATAGTGCGGTTATGTTTTGACAGTAGCCGCGTTTAAATGACGAAAATACTGCAATAAAGGCAGCAATTTTTCACCGATTAATAGAGTCGACAGGATTATTTAAGAGCTTACTAATAGTGGCAGGTGAGTGGTGGTTACATCACCTCACCATATGTTAAGACTATAAATATTAGTGTTCTAGATTGTCGTCACCGTCTAACAAATCTTTTTTAAACTGTTCGCGTTTTTTAACAAATTCTAGGGCGTTTTTAACGGCTTTATTAACTTTTTTGTTGATCTCATCAAGCTCAATGGGAGAGAGATAAAAGCACATGTCTACATCGTGACGAATATAGCGTGGTGGTAGGTGATTAAGCGCAACACAAGAGACATCGTCCATAAAGTCACAATCTTTTGTGGCTCGAGGATCTTGCTTCAATAGTGACTCTGCTACAAGTCGCTCATAGTAATTGTGAACAGTACCGGTATCTTGCGCGCTAAAAGCAATATTGCGACGACGGGTTAGTAACATAGTGATTACTCTTAGTTAATACTTTTAGTTAATATTCATATTAAAGTATAGACGCAATAAAGAGTTTATCTAGGAGATACGCATAAATTTTTATGCGTATCGAAGAGCCGCCATTAGAATGATGTTTAAAGACGAAAGTCTATGCTTATTAGTGCTTATTAGTGCGTATTAGGTCGCGAATAATAAAGCGCGCAGGATTTAGTGCATTGGCCATTTCTTGGCTCATGGGTAGAGGTTGTTGTGCCATAGTGCAAGCAAGTAGCTCTGCAGCGAGGGGTGTATAGGCTAAGCCTCTTGAGCCATGGGCTATATTGACATATAAGCCCGGATAATAGCTGCCACGCTTGGGCACAAAAGTTTTTGCATCTCGGCTGAGGGGCTTATAACTCTCATTAAATTCATTATAAATGGGAGCGGGGCCTGTTAGTGGCAAATAATCGGGGCTAGTGCATCTAAAACCGACACGCCCGCCTTGAATGGTAGGCTTAGCTTTTGTATCAGCGCTATCTGCCACGCTCTCATTTAAAGCCTCATCTGCAAAATACTTTGCTACATTCGCTAGATTATTTAGGTGATCCTCTTCATCGAGTTCTTCATTATCACTGTGAATGTTAAAGCTGGCCCCTAGCGCATGGGTTTGAATTACTTCACCTGCAACCAATATTTCAGTGGCCGGGGGTATGTAACCTTCGGCACAAATAACCGTTTTAAGCCGATTAAACGGTGCCTGGCTCTTTAAATAACTAATTTGCCCGCGTACGGGTTTAGTCGGCAGCCATTGGGTTTGTTCAAACCGACTAGCATCGACTGCATTAGCAATAACGACGTGATCGAAACATTGATTCCACGAGCTGCTGCTATCGTTCAAATTTGTATCATGCTCTTTAGCGCTCACCGCTTCACCTATTACTTCACCTTCAAGCAGCCACGAATTGGAATCTTGTGATTGCACTAGCGAATTAATTAATGTGTTGGTGATCACCGTAATGTTTTTATGGTCGCAAAGCTGCTGGCAAAGAGATTGGGGTTTTAGCCAGCCACACAGCGGAAAGTAAAGTGCGCTATGTTTAATCTCAATGTTAGCAATACGACTCGCTTGGCTGGCATCAATAAATTTTATTGCGCCGGCATGCTTTAGCTTATTATAAATAGCCTGATGATTTTTTTGAGTGCGATCGTTGTAGCTGAGTTGAAGTACGCCACAGCAATCACCATTGTCAGAGTCGTCCCAATAGTGTTGATAAAAATGTTGAGCATATAATAAGGCCTGTAAATTAAAATCACTGAGGGTTTGCGCATGAGCAGATAACTTCGCATACAAAACACCTTGGGGGTTTCCGGATGCTTTAGCCGCGATGGTATCTTGTCGGTCGATTAATGTTACTTTAAAACCTCGCTTGGCAAGCGCATTAGCGGTGTGACAGCCAGCAAGGCCGGCACCAATAATAGCGATAGATTGTTTTTGTGTGAGGGCTTTAACGTTTTTTATCACAGCCCAAGGGGTTAAATTGGACGTGTTTTTAGCTTGTCTTTTTTTACTTGAACGCTTAAGACTTGTCTCTGGGCGCGACCCGATTAGACTTTCTTGCACACCTTGCACACCTTGCACACCTTGCAGCCTATCCATTTGCTGCCGATCAGGGTTAAATGTTCCGTATAGCATTTCTCTCTTAGTGCCAAACCCAGGCGCTTTGGCGACGTCAAAGCCCGCCTCGTATAAATCACGTCTGACCGCACTCGCGGCAGTAAATGTTGAAAAAGTCGAGCCTTTTTTACTGAGTAAGGTCATTGCCTCATAGAGCGATTTTGTCCACATTTCTGGGTTTCTAATGGGTGTAAAGCCATCTAAAAACCATGCGTCTACGCCATCCCAACAGGGTTTTATTGTTGAGGAGTTTTGAGTGGAATCTTGCGAGATTGTAGTATCGTGATTATGTAGTAATCGTCTAAAGCCAAGTTCCGCATCATCAATTAAAAGCAATAGGCGAACGTTACCAAAGTTTAAGGTCTTATATTGTGGCGCTTGAGTGGAGGTAAAATGCATCGCGTAACCATGACACAATTCATCAGCTAATCCAGAGAGGCTTGGCCATAAGGCTAATGAACGCGCTAGGTTTTCGGGTAATAAGGGATGTTTTTCGACGCTGATAAAACTGAGCTGTGCATTTTTTGGAGCATGTTCTAGCCAGTGTTGCCAGCAACTTAAAAAATTGAGGCCGGTGCCAAAACCTGTTTCACCAACAACAAAAGAATCGCCATCTGTTAATTGCTTAAAGCGCTGTGTTAATTGATTGTGTTCTAAAAATATATAACGGCTTTCTCTTAACCCATCTTTTGGAGAAAAATACACATCTTCAAATTGTGTTGAAAACGGATGGCCATTTTTACTCCATTCAATTATTGACGGTTGAGTAGAGCCCTGAGAATCTGCGCAGTCGTCGTTATTTATAATATTAGTCATAGGGTTTGAATAGAGTTTCTTACCAATAGTTAGAGCTGAAAAGTAAGTTTAAGTTGCTCGCACCACAAAGCAATACGTTCATCTGTTTTATCAAACTGATTCTCATCATCGAGTGCAAGGCCAAGAAACTGTGTCTTGTCTTCGTTTAATGCCTGTGAGGCCTCAAAGGTATAGCCGTCGTTAGGCCAGTAACCTATGACTGTTGCACCTAATAATAAAACCTTATTGTGTAAAAACCCCATGGCATCTAAAAACCAATCAGGGTAACCAATTTGATCGCCAAGCCCAAAGATTGCGATTGTTTTGTCAGAGAACTTGATCGTGTCAATCTCGTCCCACACTGCTTCCCAGTCTTCTTGGAGTTCACCGTAATCCCATGTGGGGATGCCAAAGATAATTTGCTGGTAGTGATCTATTTCATCAATGGGGGCGTCGGCAATGTTGAAAATGTCAATATTTTCATGACCAAAATACTGTTGTATTTTTTCAGCACTCATCTCTGTGTAGCAAGTTGAGCTACCATAAAAAAGTCCGATAGGGGCTCTCTTCATTATTAGGTCTCTTTTTGGCGCGGCTTAAATAGCGCCATTAAAATCGAGTTGACGCCAAGCTTCATAAACAATCACAGAAACAGAATTAGATAAGTTCATACTGCGACTATGGGGCTGCATAGGTATACGCAAAACACCATTAATTTGTTCATGTTGCAAAATTTCTGGTGGTAGCCCGCGTGTTTCTGCACCAAATATAACAAAGTCATTTTCTGTAAAGTCAACATCGGTATAACTACATGTGCCTTTTGTGCTAATTGCAAATAGTTGTTTGGGTTTAGTGGCTGTAGATGTGGACTCATTTGTAACTGCGTCATTCAATACCGCATCATCTAGAAATGCCTGCCAGTTTTTATGACGGATAACTGAGACCCATTCTTCATAGTCTAAGCCTGCTCTGCGTAGGCGTTTATCATCTAACTCAAAGCCCAAAGGCTCAATAAGGTGAAGCTTACAACCCGTATTAGCGGCCAGGCGAATTATATTGCCAGTGTTAGGGGGTATTTCTGGTTCTACTAAAACAATATTAATCATAGTGAATGGGTATTTAGTCTTAATATGAGTGGTCAAAATAATGGCTGAATTATATAGAAAAATAGTCCAGCAGGACATAGAAGCATTTACGTCAAAGCCTTGGCATAAATGTTTGCTTAGCTACATTATTTTGTGAAATAGTTCTTATAAACCTAGCACTAATAATAATTAGAACTACACTTAAAGGCAGAGTCATAATGTTTTAAATCTACTTTATATAGAGTTTAAGGTCCTTAATGCAAGTGTCTTTCTACTTGACTTAGATTATAACGTATTGAGTGTTATAACGACATCTTCGATAAATGTAAAAGTAACATCAGGTGTAAATATAAATACAAAGCGTGGGTTTAAGCATGTATTAGTAATGGAGAGACTATATGGTTAACGATAAGTAATCGTTTTTCAGTTGCCTCTTGAAGTGTAAAAAATAGAAGTTGATGTAACCATCATTGTAAAAATGTTAATTAAAGACATTTAATCGAATGTTAGTGTTGAGTGCTTAGTCAG
>CAXMPB010000019.1:0-3087 GCA_964195035.1 Cellvibrionaceae bacterium
TAATAATTTGCCTCTGCATGTTGTTGTATGATATGGCCTATATCGCCTAGGCGCGCACCGGGCTTAACCAGCGCCATACCTTTATATAAGCATTCCTGTGTGATTTGAACTAAGCGCTCGGCGTGAGTGCTCGCTTCACCAACAAAATACATTTTACTGGTATCGCCATGATAGCCTTCATAAATAACAGTGACATCGATATTTATAATGTCGCCATTTTTGAGAATTTTTTTTGTGGAGGGAATACCGTGACAGATAACATGGTTAACTGAGGTGCAAACAGACTTGGGAAAGCCCCTATAACCCAGGCAGGCAGGAATGGCCTTTTGAACATCGACAATATGATCGTGACAGATCTTATCGAGTTCTTCAGTGGTAACGCCGGGTTTGACAAATTCGCCAATCAATTCAAGAACTTCTGCGGCCATTTTGCCAGCAACACGCATTTTTTCTATTTCTTCTGGGGTTTTAATAGATACGTTCATAATGTCTCTGGGTCGTTTGTATTTTAATGTATCGTTTTGTATTTATGGTTTCAAAGATAACCAGTATAAATTACCTCCCTGTAATAAGGTACATTTTAAGCAGGTCTAGGCCGTTAAACTTTCTGGCGGCTGGCTTACATTGAGGCTTTTCTCGCCATAAGCACCGCTAAGTCTCTTTATTAATGATTATCTTAACGTATGCAATACCGTACATGGCTTAATTAATGCCATATCGCCTATAGGTAAAAGTTATTGATTCTCGGGTAGTCTCCTAGCCTCTTTTAAAGTTAAGTTTATTATTCTTAGAAGGTTTGGTTAAATTTCTTTATATTTTTTTAGCGACATGGTATAAAGCGGCCCGCAAAGGAGGTGTTATGCCTATTTTGTTTTAACTTTACTTCTTTTTATTAATGATAAGTCGTTAATGGTAAGAGTAACTAATCGTCACACATACATCGTCACGTTAATCTGGGTGCTTTTCATAGCGTTTATATATGTTATGCGAGGTTGATTTTTCGGGGTGTATGGAGGCCTAACCCAAACAAACAGGAAATATTATGTCTACAGTTAGTATGCGCGACATGCTTCAAGCTGGTGTCCACTTCGGTCACCAAACTCGCTATTGGAACCCAAAAATGGGTCAATATATCTTTGGCGATCGCAACAAAATTCATATCATTAATCTTGAGCAAACTGTTCCAGCATTTAACAATGCTCTAACAGCTATCGAAAAGATGGCCTCGCAAAAGAAAAAGATTTTAATGGTTGGTACAAAACGAGCTGCTCAAAAAAGTATTCAAGAGCAAGCGGAGCGTTCGGGTCAGCCATTTGTTAGTCATCGTTGGTTAGGTGGTATGTTGACTAATTATAAAACGATTCGTCAATCTATTCGTCGTTACCGTGAGCTTGATGCTCAAAGTAAAGACGGTACTTTTGACAAGTTAACCAAAAAAGAAGCGCTAATGCGTAAGCGCGCCATGATAAAGCTAGAGCTTTCTATTGGTGGTATTAAAGATATGAGCGGTTTGCCCGATGCATTATTTGTGATCGACGTTGACCATGAGCGTATTGCTGTGAATGAAGCTAATAAGCTAGGTATTCCTGTTTTTGGTATCGTTGATACTAACAGTAATCCCGAAGGTATTGATTACGTGATTCCTGGTAACGATGATGCGATTCGCGCTATCAAGCTTTACACCACAGCTATTGCAGATGCTTGTCTTTCAGGTGTTGCAAGTACACAGGCCGTGCCTAACAAAGATGAGTTTGTTGAAGTTGAGGCTCCAGCCCCAGCAGAAGCGGCAGCTCCAGCGCCAGAAGAAGCGCCAAAAGGGTAGTTTACCCATCTAATTACTAAAAGCTCTAGGGCTTTTAGTTTGTTGAAAGAGGGGGCTTAGCTCCCTTTTTTGATGTTTAGGTTATTTAATTTAGTTGTTTTGTCGTTGTTGGGTAAAAGTTTATCCCGCTAACGGCGAGACACGGTTTACAAAATTTTAAAGAGGATATAGACATGGCTGCGATTTCCGCATCAATGGTAAAAGAGCTACGTGAGCGCACAAGCTTAGGTATGATGGAGTGTAAAAAAGCACTTAAAGAGGCCGATGGTGATATTGAGCTAGCAATTGAGAATTTGCGTAAAGCCAGTGGCTTAAAAGCGGCTAAAAAAGCTGATCGCACTGCGGCTGACGGTGTTGTTGCTGTTCGTGTTGCCAGTGATAGTAGCTATGGTTTAGTGATAGAGGTTAACTCTGAAACTGATTTTCTTGCGCGCGATGAGAGTTTCTTGGGTTTTGTTGGGCTCGTTGCCGATAAAGCATTTGCCGAGAAGCAAGCTGATGTTGCCACATTAATGTCTGGTGATCTCGAGGCTACTCGTGAAGCACTTGTACAAAAAATTGGTGAAAATATTTCAGTGCGTCGCATCCAGATTATAGAGGGTGGTGTTGTTAACGCTTATGTTCACTCGAACAACCGTATTGCTGTGTTGACGCAATTAGAAGGCGGTCATGGTGAGCTGGCTAAAGATATTTCTATGCATATTGCCGCGGTAAATCCGCAAGTTGTTAGTGGCGATGATATGCCAGAGGACGTTGTTGCTAAAGAGAAAGAGATTATAAAAGCGCAGCCAGATATGGCCGGTAAGCCAGAAGAAATCGTTGAAAAAATGATGGTAGGTCGCGTTAAAAAATTCCTTAAAGAGAACAGTTTAATAGAACAGCCTTTCGTTAAAAATCCAGAAGTCACCGTTGGTCAATTGGCCAAAGATGCTGGCGCTACGGTAAGCTCTTTTGTGCGCTTTGAGGTTGGCGAGGGCATTGAGGTGGCAGCGGTAGACTTTGCTGCTGAAGTTGCTGCCCAGTTAGAAGCTGCCAAATAAGCCGGCTAAGTTATTGAAATAGTATATTTATTTAAGTTATTTTAAATACTCTCTTACGGGGTAAGTGCTGTCGCGCTTACCCCGTCTTGCTGTTAGAATACCCTTCCTTACTTTACGGAGCTGGATCATTGCTAGAGAAATAGATTTCTTGGCTGTGATAGAGCACGTTTACTGCTATCTTAGTTTTGGTGAGTCCGACTTATGACAAACAAGCGCGATAAGAAA
>CAXMPB010000020.1:0-5335 GCA_964195035.1 Cellvibrionaceae bacterium
GACGATCGCGTTGAAACTGCTGATGCGATTCTTTCTCAAACCGACCGCATTAGCCGCATTGTTCAATCACTTGTCACTTTCGCGCATACAGGCAGGCTATCGACCAATGACTTTCATAAGGTCAACCTTAACGAATGCGCCAATGAGGCGATTCACCTACTCTCTTTGCAGACTGACCGTAAACCTATTGAATACCGTAATAATATTGATGAAAAGGCCTGTATCTGGGGAGATGTTCAGCGATTCATTCAGATTTTTCTTAACCTTTTAGGCAATGCGAATGATGCCAGCCCTGACTTCAGTTCTATTACACTTAATAGCCGCCTGCATGAAAATACGCTTGAAATTGACATTATTGACGAAGGTTCAGGTATACCCGAGGCATACCTGACACAAATTATGGATCCATTTTTTACAACAAAAGAAACTGGCGAGGGCACAGGCTTGGGATTATCGATCGTCTACAGTATTATCAAGGAACACGCTGGGGACTTACTAGTCAAAAGCCCTGTCGCCCAGGGTAGAGGCACCTGCTTTACGATACAACTGCAACGACTCAAAGAGGACACGCTCAATCTCGACACGTCTAATTAATAGAGATAATCTGTAGTCGCATAACTGTAATATTTAAAAACAGCTAAGCCTGCGAAAGACAAGCTAAGCCAAGCCATGTAGAATAATGCAATACTAAAGATTAAGCGTAGACTCGCGCGCTAACCACCAGACACAAGGTCAGACAAAGACTCTATGAGTAAAATCTTAATTGTTGAAGACGAAGCCATTATTCGTATGGCTTTGCGTAAACTACTAGAGCGAAATGGCTTTGAAGTGCGCGAAGTAGGTTCGGTTAAAGAAGCAACCGCAAAACATAATCTAGACAATTACAACCTTATTATTAGCGATCTCCGACTTCCAGGTGAACTCGGTACGGCACTTATTTCTATCGCCACCAATACCCCCGTGTTAATTATGACAAGCTACGCCAGCCTTCGCTCTGCAGTAGATGCTATGCGCATGGGTGCCGTCGACTATATTGCCAAACCCTTTGATCACGACGAAATGGTCTCGACGGTTAAACGTATCCTCTCGGACAAACCTAGCGTCAATACCGAGATTAACACTAAGCCTGGTGCGACCGGAAACAATGGCATGATTGGCGATAGCCCTGTCATGCAAAATCTCTACAGGCGTATTGAACAAGTATCACCCACCAATGCCACTGTTTTGATTCAAGGTGAAACAGGTACAGGAAAAGAATTAACAGCGCGCGCAGTGCATCAATCGAGCAAGCGCCGCGAAAATCGATTAGTTTGTATTAACTGTGCTGCCATCCCTGAAACACTTATCGAATCTGAACTATTTGGACACGAAAAAGGCGCATTTACAGGTGCTGCCAGCAGCCGCGAGGGGCTAGTGGTTGCGGCCGATAAAGGGACTTTATTTTTGGACGAAATTGGCGAGCTACCAATGGAAGCCCAAGCGCGATTATTGCGCGTGCTGCAAGAAGGTGAGGTCAGACCTGTTGGCTCGACACACACGCAAAAGGTCGATATTCGCCTGATTGCAGCTACGCATAGGGACCTCCATAAACGCTGTCGCGAAGGTTCATTTAGAGAAGATTTATATTTTAGACTAAACGTGATTGAACTACGAATACCGCCACTGCGCGATCGCGGCAGCGATATTATTACCCTCGCAGAGGCTTTGGTTAGTAACTACTGCAATGCCTACGAGAAGCCTTTATTAGCGCTTACTCAAGACGCAATGACGGTTATTAGCAACTATAACTGGCCAGGCAATGTTCGCGAATTAGAGAACGCAATCCAACGCGCGGTTATTTTATGTGAAAACACGACAGAAATTGATCACCACTTGCTTTCGCTCAATATAGATATCAATACACTGAATTTTAACGCAGAAACAGAAAGCGAATTAAATGATACCGTTCGTTATATAGCTCAAAGTGATCATCATACTGCCTCTATAAACGAGTTAACTGCGGATGAAAACGTTTCTTTAGAAGATTACTTTCAGCGATTTGTCATTGAAAATCAAGAGTCGATGAGCGAAACAGAGCTTGCAAAAAAGCTTGGCGTTAGTCGTAAGTGTCTGTGGGAACGTCGCCAAAAATTAGGTATTCCTCGTAAAAAAACTGCCTTTAAAAAATAATACACGCACCTTAGTTATATACCGCTATAAAAGACTGCCTAGAGCCCGCAGAACTTAGGGCATCATTTATGATAAATAGATAACAAAATAGAACTTGCCAATAATGCACTGAAGTGCCACTCATCGCAGTTATCATTATGTTGATGACCATGCTCTACCAAGCCTAAACCCGGAAAATAAAAGCCGCGATTATTGTAATAATAGTGATGTTTGGCTACGCGCCTATACTGATAACCGTGGCGCTTATGCGCGCTCCAATATTTCGCCTTAAAGCCAGTATGGCGACGATGTGGCCTTAACGGTTTATAGTGCTGGCGGTAATTATTGTCAGCATAGTGGTAGCTGTTGTTATAACTGTTGTTATGGTGATGCTGACGCTTTTTCGTGTAATCTATAGGGTAGTAGTATTTACGGTTATCATTTTTATGATGCTGGCGCTTATGCGCGTAATGCCTATTGCCCTGATACTTTTTCTTATAGACTCGGTAATGATCACCATATCGATGCTGCTTGTGCTGATCATTAGACTTGCCATGAAATTGATATGTGTCGCTATTTTTAGCTTGCACAACAACAGATGCCATCATTGAAAAGATCGTCAAGCTAGCGACTATTACACCGGATATATAGCGCAGACAGGAAATTTTCCACTTCATCAATTTATTCATAAATTAAGTAACCCCTCAAGTAGAAAAAGACTTATTAACCAAGATAGGCTCTATTTTAGAGAAGAGAAACTGAACTGAAACTGAAGCAAAGTCATTAAAACAAACTAAAAGCTACCAAGGATTATCCATAATGACCCCATTAGAACCATTATAAGCATTAATATTTTCGTTACCCCAAAGTAACAAAACGTTACCCCAAAGTAACAAAAGGTAACAAAAGCTTTATTCTCTTTTGTAATAAAAAAATTAAAAAACCACTAAGTAGTTGATAATTAACAATTTTAAATAACTGGCACAGTGCATGCTATATATAGATTTATAATAAGAACAATAGACAATAATAATAAATAACATTACATAACAAAAATAAATAATAATAAGAAAGATTTATGACTAATAAACAGGGGAGCAGTTTTGGCAGTAGCTAAAACTAGCAAGGAAGCCCATAAAATAAAAATAAATGACTCTGTGACGAAATTTGTTCACAACAGCGAGAAAGACTTCTTAAAGTGCTTTCTCGTTTTGCTGTCTGGGGGCTCTGGATAAGCGCCTACTCAAAAGAATTTCACAATAGTTTTTCTAGAACAATTAATCTAGCCATTAGAAATCTTTATTACTTGAGCGGCTCTCCAAGAGCTATTACTGCGTCTATTGCTACAACATCACTCACAACATGATAGAATTCGCCATAATTACGCGAACTAAGTGCGTATAACTATTGCGTACACCTACTTTGCAACACTACTTTACACTTATGGCAGCTAGGCTGCTGCGAGGCATTTAAGTAATATTTATGATTAAACGCTTACTCAAACGATTATCAATTGCCAATAAATCTAAAAAACAAGGTACGGCTTCCAATAAGGCTAATAAAAAAATCACGCCTACTATTATCCCAAAAGATATCCATGGTATATCTAGAAGAAATATAAGCCCAAGTGCGCTAAAAGTCATGAATAGGCTTAATCAAGCAGGCTTTGAAGGCTATCTTGTGGGCGGCGGCGTTCGAGATCTTTTATTGGAGGGCTCACCCAAAGATTTTGATGTGGCAACCGATGCGACACCAGAGCAGGTCAAAACTCTCTTTCGTAATTCTCGTATTATTGGACGCCGCTTTCGTATTGTACATGTGCGCTTTGGACGAGAAATTATAGAAGTTACCACTTTTCGCGGACAAAATAGCGACTCCAATCAACAAGTAGAATCTGATACAGGTCAATTATTACGCGATAATGTCTATGGTGACCTTGAGAGCGATGCCCTTCGGCGAGACTTTACAGCCAATGCACTGTATTACTCGGCGAAAGATTTAGCTATCTACGACTATACCAATGGCATGGAAGATATTAAAAATCGCCAGCTTAAGATGATTGGCGATCCAGCAACGCGTTACAAGGAAGACCCTGTTCGTCTTTTGCGAGCCGTACGTTTTGCTGCGAAATTAGGCTTTAGTATAGAGCCCGACACACAAGAGCCTATGCGTGAACAAGCGCACCTACTTTCTCACGTACCCGCTGCACGCTTATTTGACGAGATACTCAAGCTGTTTTTGAACGGTTACGCCACGGCAACCTATGGCTTGCTGCGTGATTACGGCTTACTAGAAGAGTTATTTCCCGAAAGCTGCCGGGTGATGGACAATCATCCTAGTTATGCGCTTCTGATTGATGAGATGATCATCAATACTGATAAGCGTATAAGAACCGATAAGCGCGTCACACCCGCCTTTGTTTATGCGGCACTATTATGGCCTGCCATGCATAATGAATTTTTAAAACTAACGGCCGATGGCGCATCAGAAGTTGACGCTTTTACCCAAGCCTCTCAAAAAACTACTAGCTTACAGTTACAGCGCATTATGATTCCTAAACGTTTTTTAATCCCTATGCGACAAATATGGGAGCTGCAATGGCGCTTACCCAAACGCCAAGGAAATCGCGCGCCACGGCTCTTAGAACACCCTAAGTTTCGTGCAGGCTATGATTTTTTACTGATGCGTGAAGTTGCAGGTGAAGAACTCGACAATCTCGGCAGCTGGTGGACTCAATTCCAGCATGGTAGCGAGGAATTACAAGCCACAATGCTAAGTGAATTAGCGCCCACATCAAATACCAAAAAACGCCGTCGCAAACCCAAAAAAAAGACAGCTACTCCGACTAACGATGAGTAATTTTACAACCATCTTTATTGGTCTCGGCAGTAATCTAAGCCAACCCAACGAGCAGATTAAAGGTGCGTTAAACGCTTTATCACAACTACCTGCATCGAAGTCACTTCGATGCGCGCCTTGGTATAGCAGCAAAGCCATTGGCCCTGGCGACCAACCCGATTACATTAATACCGTCGCGAGCCTTGAAACCACCCTAACACCTGCGGCGCTGCTTGTTCAGCTACAACTTATCGAAAATCAACATGGCCGCCAACGCGATATTCGCTGGGGTGCACGCACTCTCGATTTAGATATAATACTCTACGGCAATGAAATCATTAGTACCAAT
>CAXMPB010000021.1:0-19766 GCA_964195035.1 Cellvibrionaceae bacterium
TTATAAAGTTTTATCAGTTTTTCAGCAATAGCCAATAACCATCTGCACTGAAATAGACCTAAACTATCGATTAGATATTTAGAATACAGTGTGTCTATACACTAAACACCTCACATTCTATTGATCACTTTGTTAGCTAACCTAATCGATATTCAACACAAAAAAAGTCAAAAGGAAAACCAAATGTTACTCGATCTCTTCCATCCAAGCAGCTTGAATACCCTCTAAAACTTTCTCACCGCAACGGTCAGGATCATCATCAAAATCTGGCAAGGCTAAAACCCAATTACGCAGATCTACAAAATTTATAGACAGTGGGTCAATATCTGACTTACTCTCCGCCAACTCAATCGCTATTTCCTGAACATCAGTCCATCTTAGTGACATACGGCCCTCCTAAACATTAACAATAAATTTTACTAGACAGCTGTCCGAAAATAGCGAGCGCAGTGAGAAACAGTGCTTTTGAATCCGATTTTTTAATGAACTGAGGAGAACAGTTGTTCTATTCACCAAAATCAGGCGCCATTAAACGCCAACAGCAAGGCCTATTAAGCCACGAAATTCAGAAAAACCTAACCACATACTCTTTTCTCTAGCATGCCCTTATACTCGAAAAGTCACCTTAACTGTCGATCAGTGATTCTCTGACACCATGTTGATCGTATATTTGGGAATCTCAACAATTAAATCTTTGTCGGCGACCACGGCTTGACAACTCAATCGAGAATCAGGCTCCAAACCCCAAGCCTTATCTAAAAAGTCATCTTCCAATTCATCGGCCTCTTCGAGAGAGTGATAACCCTCTCGGATAATGACGTGACAGGTAGTACATGCACAGCTCATCTCGCATGCATGCTCTATTTCAATCCCATTACGGAGCGCTGCGCGACAAATTGTCTCACCAGGCTCAACATCAATTGCAAGGCCTTCAGGGCAGATTTGTTCATGGGGTAAAAAAACAACTTTTGGCATATTCACAACCTGTTTAAATATCTTATATAAAATGGTATCGTTTAATTATTAAACGCAGCTAAGTCGCAGATCATCTTTTTAGACCACATTCTCATCTGCATTCTCATCTACAGCATCAGTTTTTTTTGCGAAGTCATCTAAATGATGGCCTGACATTGCCCTTTGGATATTACTATCCATGCGTCTAGCCGCGAAAGTATCCGAAAGCTTGTTCACTCTTTGTATCTCAGATCTAATTATTTCATCATCTGCATCATTATGAGCATGTTTAAGCGCCTCAATGCCTTTTACTAAAACGGCATATTCGTCTTCATTTAACAATGCTTCGCCATCAGCCTCTAGCGCAGACGACAAAGCTTCAATTAATTGCTCAGCTTCTATTTGTTGTTCTCGTAATGCACGCGCAGCAATATCCTCTTCCGCATTAGAAAAAGATTCTTGCAGCATAGTAGTCACTTCTTCATCACTTAAACCATAGGAGGGTTTAACCGTGACTTCAGCTGCAACACCGGTGGATGTCTCGCTAGCACTCACGCTCAACAAGCCATCGGCATCTACTTGAAACGTTACGCGAATATGAGCTGCACCGGCTACCATTGGCGGAATACCCCTCAGCTCAAACCTTGCCAGAGAACGACAATGCTTAACCAATTCACGATCACCTTGCAACACATGAATAGCCATTGCTGTTTGGCCATCTTTAAAAGTGGTAAATTCCTGTGCGCGAGCAACAGGAATAGTGGTGTTGCGATGAATCACTTTTTCAACCAACTCACCCATCGTCTCTAAACCTAACGATAATGGCACAACATCGAGCAACAAAAGATCACTATCTGATTTATTACCAACCAATACATCTGCTTGTAAAGCAGCACCTAGAGCCACAACACGATCGGGATCTAAATCAACTAAGGGTTCACAATCAAATAAACCGGCTACTTTTTCACGCACGCGAAAACTGCGTGTAGAACCACCAACCATTACAACATTATCAATATCAGCTTTATCGATACCGGCATCTCGCAGGCTTCGCTTACAAGACAATAAGGTTTTGGCAATTAATGGGTCGACTAAACTATTAAATATTTCTCGGCTTAGATTAACGGTGACATTATTATAAATAACACTGGCTGTTAAATTATCGCTTAACTGCTCTTTTAAGTCACAAGCAAGATTAAGCAGTTCACGCTCGACACTTGGGGTTAACTGAACATCTAGGCCATTCGAATCGGGTAAGTGCGTGATGATCCATTGCATAATGACATAATCAAAATCATCGCCTCCTAAAGCTGAATCACCGCCTGTTGCTAAAACCTCAAAGACACCTTTATTTAAGCGCAAAATAGAAATATCAAAAGTGCCGCCACCTAAATCATAAATAGCAATGACACCGTTTTCATTTTTATCTAAACCATAGGCAACTGCCGCCGCAGTTGGCTCATTCAGCAAGCGCAGCACATTAAGACCCGCTATTTTTGCCGCATCTTTTGTCGCTTGGCGCTGCGCATCATCGAAATAGGCAGGAACAGTAATCACCACGCCATCTAAATCGCCACCCAAACTCTCTTTGCCCCGAGCAGCAAGCTCAGCCAGAATATCCGCCGACACTTGAATTGGTGTTTTCACACCACCTGCCGTTTTTATATGAGGCACCAGAGATTCGCTCTCTAAAAACTCATAGGGAAATTGCTGACGCGCGGATTCAAGCTCTGCCTTGCCACGGCCCATTAGACGCTTAATAGACACAAGAGTATTAAGAGGGTCTTTTACTGCATTTTTTTTTGCCTGGAGCCCAACAATCACTTGCGAATTGGTATAGCGTACAACAGAAGGCAATAGCATATCGCCGTCTAAATCAGGCAGAGTAATCGCCTGCTGATTTCTTACTGTTGCAACCAAAGAATTGGTTGTGCCCAAATCGATACCGACAGCACGCTTTAAAGCATGCGGCTCTGGTGATTGACCTGGCTCAGAAATTTGAAATAAAGCCATAAAAAATTTTACCCTATTCGTACAAAAACTATATATTCGATACAACTTATAAAATAACCATTTAAATTATTATAGAAAAACGGTTAGCCTAAAAGCCTATCTTCAATACGTTCGATTTCGATTAACATTTTTTCAACAAAATGTAATTTAGCAATAGCTTGCTGCGCCATAGCAAATTGCTTAGCGTCGTATGCCGCATCAAATAATGCAATCAGTTGAGCACGCTTCTTATGTGCGTTAACCGATAAAACCTCTAATTCATCGGTTGCTGCCATTACATCTATTAATGCGGCTTTAACATTATCCGACAACTCAGACAATGACTCTCGCCACTCCATTTGCGCAAATAAAAACTGGCCATCATTAATCGTCATTGTATCGCTATTAAGAGGGTGTCCGGCCAATTCTAATAAATATTCAGCACGCAATAACGGAGACTTTAATGTTTCATTAGCAATATTTATATACGATGAAAACTGTACCGATAACCTCTGCTCAGCTGCGCTAACATTAGCAAACTTATCGGGATGGGACTTTCTTTGTAGCTCTAGATATTTTTCAGAAACCACTTTTAAGTCAATCGCAAACTTAGCATCAACACCAAGTAACTCGAAGTAATTTTGCCTAAAATCCATAATTTCTCGCAGCTCAAACAAAAACCGGTGCCAAAGCACCGGAATTAACCTAATTTATTAAAAGCACTATTAAACGTGGAAGCTTTCACCGCAACCACAAGCACTTTTCATGTTGGGGTTATTGAATTGAAAACCCTCATTCAAGCCCTCTTTAATAAAATCAAGCTCAGTACCATCAAGATAAAGAAAGCTTTTAGGATCGACTATCAAACTAAACTCACCCTGATCAAACACTTCATCTTCAGGAGCAGGCGCATCGACAAACTCTAATACATAAGACAAGCCAGAGCAGCCTGCGGTTTTGACACCCACGCGAATACCCATACCTTTACCGCGACCTTGCATTTGTTTTGCAATATGCTCTTTTGCGGGCTCTGTCATTAATATAGCCATTACACTACTACCTTTCTTTACTAGCGCTAAACTAGCTTTAACACTTAAATTAACACTTCACTATTTACTTACTGGCCGCGCTTTTCTCGAAGATCTGTAATTGCGGCTTTAATTGCATCCTCTGCTAAAACAGAGCAGTGAATTTTAACCGGTGGCAGCGCTAGCTCTTCGGCGATGTGCGTATTTTTAATTTCACCGGCCTCATCTAACGTTTTACCCTTTACCCATTCGGTCAACAATGAACTCGAGGCAATAGCAGAACCACAACCATAGGTTTTAAATTTAGCATCTTCGATAATACCATCATCACTCACCTGAATCTGTAGGCGCATAACATCACCACAAGCGGGTGCACCGACCATACCGGTACCAACATTGGCAGATTCTGGATCCATCTTGCCTACATTTCTAGGGTTTTCATAATGATCAAGCACTTTATCACTGTAAGCCATGAGAATTCTCCAATTAATTTTAAATCAATATTTTAGTTTTAATAATACTGTAAGCAGCTATAAATAATTGCTTACAGCAACTGCGGCGCTCTTAACTAGTGTGCTGCCCACTCTATCGAATTAAGATCAACACCATCTTGATGCATATCCCAAAGAGGCGATAACTCACGTAACTTATCAACTGCTTTATGGACTTGAACCACCGCATGATCAACCTCTTCTTCTGTACTGAATCGCCCAAAACCAAAGCGTAGCGAGCTATGTGCAAGCTCATCACTCAAGCCTAGCGCACGCAGTACATAAGAGGGCTCTAGACTTGCAGATGTACAGGCAGAACCCGATGACACCGCTAAGTCTTTAAGCGACATAATTAATGACTCGCCTTCAACAAAGGCAAAGCTCACATTTAAATTGTGTGGCACACGCTGCTCGAAAGAGCCATTAATATGGACCTCTTCCATATCGGCTACGCCAGCTAAAAAGCGGTCGCGCAGCAAAGTTGCATGCGCAAAGTCTTTATCCATTTCTAATTTTGCAAGACGAAATGCCTCACCCATACCAACAATCTGATGGGTCGGCAAGGTACCAGAACGCATACCACGCTCGTGCCCACCGCCATGTATTTGCGCCTCTAGGCGTACACGTGGCTTGCGGCGCACATATAGTGCACCAATACCTTTAGGACCGTAAGCTTTGTGCGCACAAAAAGAAATCACGTCTACTTTCATAGCCTCGACATCAATCGCAACCTTGCCTGGGCTTTGCGCCGCATCGACATGAAAAAACACTTTGCGCTCACGACAAATCGCACCAATCGCCGCAATATCATTAACAACACCAATTTCATTATTAACGTGCATCAATGAGACAACGGTCGTATCTTCGCGAATAGCATCAGCTACTTGCTGCGGTGTAATCAGACCCTCACTATCAGGATCCAAGTACGTAACCTCATAGCCTTCACGCTCTAATTGGCGACAGGTGTCGAGCACCGCCTTGTGTTCGATTTTTGAGGTAATAACATGCTTGCCGCGCTTATGATTAAAGTGCGCCAGGCCTTTAATGGCTAAGTTATCCGACTCGGTGGCACCACTCGTCCAAACAATTTCACGAGCATCTGCATTTATTAAATCAGCGACATTTTGGCGTGCTTGCTCTACGGCCTCCTCAGCTTTCCAGCCGAAAGAGTGTGAGCGAGAAGCAGGATTACCAAAGTTTCCCGCCATCGTTAAACAATTCATCATAGCCTCTGCTACACGAGGATCGACAGGCGTAGTTGAGGAGTAATCAAAATATATTGGTAGCTGTAAAGACATGTTTATTTATACCTTATTAATTTAAACGTAATATAACGTTAATTACCTTTTAAAATTCAAAGCAAATGAGAGGAAGAAATAACATCAACTGTGTCATGTAATCCACTAAACTCTTTTTGCTGCCTAAGTGATACTTGCTGAACATCTTTACGCTCAACAAGATCTGCCAGACTAATACCACTTAAAAAATTATGTATTTGTACACTTAAATCTTCCCACAAGTGATGGGTTAGGCAGATCTCACCATTATTACAATTGCCCTTGCCAGCACAATTGGTCGCATCGATACATTCATTGACGGCATCGACAATTTGAGCGATGAAAATAGAATCCAAGCCTCGACTTAATTGATATCCACCACCCGGGCCACGGACACTGGCAACTAAAGAAGATTTTCGCAACTTGGAGAAAAGCTGCTCTAAATACGACAATGATATTTCTTGGCGCTTAGATATATCTGCCAAACTTACAGGCCCTTTAACGGCATGTATCGAAAGATCAAGCATTGCTGTAACGGCATATCGGCCTTTAGTAGTTAATCGCATAATGGGCCATCTATGAAGTACTCACTTCTTGTTAATTCAGCACATTATCCAATAACCAACTATTTTAGTCAAGTATAGGCCCGACTATTTTACTGCGACCTATCGCTATCACCAGCATCATCATTTTCGCCACCCAAGCGTTTAATTTTGTTGTCTGTATGAAATATATAGTTCTGAATAGACGTTAGCATACCGCGCATAATAGCTACCTCCATTTCGTCTAGACGTACACGATTATACAGCCGTCGCAGACGTGTCATTGTCTGACGAGGATTATTAGGCTTTATAAAACCAAGGCTTTCTAAAGTCTCTTGTAAATGCGTATAGTAATTCTCTACGGCATCTAACTTAGCCGGCGGCATATCCCAATCATTAAAATGCAGTGCCTTGCCAGAATTCTGCATCTCAAGACAGCTCATGCGTAGCTCGTAAGTAAGCACTTGCACTGCTGCGGCTAAATTTAGGGAGCTGTAATCGGGGTTTGTCGGTATATGAACATGATAGTGACACTTATGCAGCTCTTCGTTGGTTAAACCGCGATCTTCGCGACCAAAGATAATAGCAATAGGATGCTCAGATGCCTCAGCAATAGCACGCTCGCCACATTCGCGCGGCGTAAACAATGGCCATGGGATTCGTCGCTCGCGGGCACTGGTGCCAACCACTAAGCCACAATCTGAAATAGCCTCATCTAAGGTCGCGACGACCGTAGCCCCCTCCAACACATCCATCGCATTAGCCGCACGCCACTGCGCTTGAGGAGAGGGGTAATCTTTAGGCTCAACGAGATATAGCTGCGTTAACCCCATATTTTTCATTGCTCGGGCAACCCCACCAATATTTCCTGGGTGAGAGGTGTTCACCAAGACTATTCTGATATTATCGAGCAAGCGCTGACTATTGTCAGTTAGGGAAGCATGATCTGAAGCCATAATTTCTACACTACACCACAAGTAAATAAAGGCGCGCATTCTACATCAGATTAAACCGCAACCCCAATAACATACGCAATCGCCCTACAAAAAATAACTAGAAGACTTTTTGTACATATATTGCGTGCTGATGGCGGGCGACTTTTAGTCCAATTCATAGATGAATTTAGAACAACAGTGGTGCCATTTACCAAACCGTAAACTCGGCAAGCACCAGCAGCAAGGGCTATTAAGCCACGTAAATTAGCGCAGAATCTACCCAAAGCCCAATTTTACGCATTAGGTTTCTATTCTTCGACAGCCTTCGAACCCTAGCTCTAGGAGCTTCTTATCTATTTTCCATTAATGCCGACAAAAAAATAGTTAAACTAATAGTTAAACTATCCGTTATAATTTGTATTCATTTCGAATGATCTTGCATCATATCTGTTTATTATTACTTTTATCTTATTCTACTGGTGATACCCCCTATGGAACCAATGTTGACTATGGCGTTACGCGCTGCCCGTAAAGGGGCAGAAGTTCTTGAGAAATCAATACAACACCGAGACGTCCTAAAAATTGAAGAAAAATCAAAAAATGACTATGTCACCGAAGTTGACCGCGCAGTAGAAAAAGAAATCATCTACCACCTTCATAAAGCCTACCCCGACCATAATTTTAACGGTGAAGAAAGCGGTAAAACCGCTGGTAAAGACTCCGATTACGAATGGATCATCGACCCTATTGACGGCACGACTAACTTTATCAATGGCATTCCCCACTATGCAATCTCTATTGCTGTTACTCACAAGGGTAGGCTCGAGCATGGCGTTATTCTCGATCCCATGAAACGAGAAGAATTTACCGCAAGTCGCGGTAAAGGCGCTGCACTAAACGATAGGCGTATTCGCGTCTCTGAGCGCAAAAGCATGAGTGGCGCCCTTATCGCTACAGGCATTCCGTTTAATGGTAAAACCATGGATCATATAAAGCCTTACCTTCAAAACTTGGAAGATGTCTTACAACAACAGACCTCGGGCATTCGCAGAATGGGAGCAGCGTCACTTGATCTTGCTTATGTTGCTGCTGGCCGCTATGACGGGTTTTGGGAAATGAAGCTACAGCCTTGGGATATTGCTGCTGGAATTCTATTAGTTCAAGAAGCTGGCGGCTTTGTTAGTGACTTTAAAGGCGGCAACGATATGCTGAAGTCAGGCAATATTGTCTGCGCATCAGGTAAGGTTTTTAAAACATTACTGTCTATTACCGGCAAACATTTAAAAAATGTATAGCAATAGCAGCTCAATAAAACCTAAACATTGTCTTCTTTGGCAAGAAAGCGATTAAAGGCAGTAAGTAGTCGATTAATATCTAAGGGCTTTGTTAAATATTCATCAAAGCCCTTTTGTAAACCTTGCTGAATATCACTCGTCATCGCGCTAGCCGATAATGCGATAACGGGAATATGTGTGGTTCTTGGATCTGCTTTTAGAATTTCTAATACCTCATACCCACCAATGCCTGGCAAGTTAATATCTAACAAAATAATATCTGGCAGCGCTGATCGGATCTCATAAAGCCCTATCATGGGATCCGCCCGTGACGATAGATTTAACTGAGAGTAGGGCTTAAACCACGCATCAAGCAGGCGTATATTCGAAGCATTGTCCTCAATATAGAAAATATTCTTAGGCTTTACAAAATTCAGCACAACGGCAGACAACTCGCTATCAAGCTGACCAGCAATGGCAGGAGCGTTAACAGTTGGGCTTTCAAGAATAGAGAAATATAACTTAAAGCAAGCACCAATCGCTGCGTCATCATCATAAATAATTTTACCACCCATCGCTAACATTAACTGCTCCGTTAGCACCAAACCTAAACCACTACCTTCAATTGATGATCGCTCAGCCCCTAGACGATTAAACATTTCAAAAAGTGAAGATTGCTTTTCCTCATCGACTCCAGGCCCTGTATCACAGACAGCAATAACGAACTCATTTGACTCGATAGAAAAGGCCACGGTCACCTCTCCATTAACTACATTATATTTAATGGCATTATTCACTAGATTAATTAAACACTGGCGCAATCTAACTAAATCGACATTAATATAAATATCCTGAAGCGTATTCTCTTCAAAAATCAGAGTGATATTATTTGCACTCGCGCTTTCTTTACAATAGCTGAACGTCTCTTTAACGCAGAATGATGGCCGCAATGGCTCCATCGAAAGCGATAGTTTTTCTGCCTCTATTTGAGCTAAATCTAAAACATCATTAATTAATCGCAGTAAATATTTACCTGCATTATTAATGTGTTCTACATTTTCTTTTTGAGAAGCATCCATATCTTTATCGCTGGCAAGTAAGCTCGAAAAACCAAGTATTGAATTCAAAGGCGTTCGCAATTCATGACTCATACTTGATAAAAAATTAGTTTTTGATCGATTAGCTTTTTCAGCATCATCTTTTGCGCGCCTTACTCGCTCTTCAGATTCTTTAATCTTGGTAATATCAATATTAATGCCAGACGCTAAAATTAAGCGGCCATGAACATTGAAGATACCGTGGCCACGCGTGCGCACCCAAAATATCTGCTCCCCTTCACCAAAAATTCTGTATTCCATATTGATAGGCTCGCGAGTAGCAAAGTACTTACGCATACCAATATGCATTTTATGTAGATCGTGCGGATGGATATGTGAGATCCAGATAGAGAGCCGCTCGCACTCAGGTAGCGCATCAACCTCGGCTTCCGTGTAACCTAGATGCGCCCAAAAACTATGCGAAGTATGCAAGCTACCCGAGCGACCAGCTTTATGCGGATTAGTATTGGCATCAGTTGCAGACCACTCCCAAATACCATCGTTAGATGCAGCCAATACACGTTCGTGCCTCGACTCCGACAAACGTAACGCTTTTTCAGTTTCCTTTAAATGGGATAAGTCAAAATTCACGCCGGTCATGTAAGTAACATGGCCGTTGTCGTCACGCGTAGAGCTGGCAGACGCTTGCGTCCAACGATAAGTACCATCTTTAGCGCGAACACGATAGACAATATCAATGCGAGTATTGTCACGTAGCTGACCCATTAAGGCCTTGTAGACAAAACCAAAGTCATCGGGATGAACATATTCTTGGATGACATCTGCCGAGATCATGACCTCGGTGATATCTTCATAACCAAGGCTACGCCAAAAGCCACCACCAATACTGTAACCGCCCTTTTTTAAATCCCACTCCCAAAATGCATAGCCATTATCAGTCAGTAAACGCCGATAACGGGAGAGGGATTCATTTAATAAATCAGGGTCATTTAATAGAGAATTATCATCGGGTAACCACTGGGACATAATAGAAAGCTCGCTAACAAATAATTTTTTTATTATTCAATAGTACGCTTATTACATCCTTTAGATACACACAATAAGCGTACAACATCGGACAGCATTAACAATTATTTTTATTTTATTATCGACAACAGTTCTGTAAACCGCCGACTTTTTTAAGGCATATCATCCAATTCAGCGCCCTCTTTCTCTGGCACGATTAAATCTTCTTTTACAATATTCATTAACAACAATACATTTGCGGCTACATAAATTGATGAATAAGTACCAACAACAATACCAATAATCAACGCAATAGCAAAAGCATGAATCAACTCACCACCAAAAAAGAACAATGCCAACAATACCAGCAAGGTAGTTAAAGAGGTGACTAAAGTACGCCCTAATGTTTGAGTGAGTGACACGTTAATCACATCAATGGGGGTTGCATTACGCACTTTACGAAAGTTTTCTCTAATTCGATCTGACACAACAATAGTGTCATTCAAAGAATAACCAATCACGGCTAACACAGCAGCAAGTACCGTTAGGTCAAAACCTATTTTAAAGAAAGAGAAAAAACCTAAAACAATAATAACATCGTGAATTAATGCCGTAACTGCACCGACTGCAAACTTAAACTGAAAACGCAACGACACATAAACCATCACAACGGCAAGCGCAAACAACAGGCCAAGACCACCTTGATCGCGAAGCTCATCACCTACTTGCGGGCCAACAAACTCTATACGCTTTACTAACACTTCCGAATCCGTCGCTTGCTCCAATACCGATAACAATTTCGCCTCGATACCCGGAGACAACACTTGCTGCATACGAACCATGACTTCAGTATCGGCACCAAAATGAACAACCACGGCATCTTCAAAATCATTTTCAGATAAATTGTTCCGAATTCTAACTAAATCTGCTGTTTCGCTAAATTGAGCTTCAACCTGTAAACCGCCGGTAAAGTCTAAGCCAAACTGAAGCCCATTAACCCCCAAAGAAATTAAAGAGCACAATAAAAGTACCGCAGACAAAACAATCGCCACATAGCGCTGCCTCATAAAATCTACCATATCGCCCTTTAGGCCATATGGATTTTTGTTTTTTGATTCACCCATGATCGGCTCCTATATCCAAAGTTTTTTCACGGCACGACCACCGTAAATCAAATTAATAATAGAACGAGTACCTACAATCGCTGTAAACATCGATGTTAAAATACCAATTGCTAAAGTCACCGCAAAGCCTTTTACCGAGCCTGTACCGACACCATACAAAATGACTGCAACAATCAATGTCGTTAAGTTAGCATCTAGGATTGTTGTAAAGGCACGATCAAAACCTGAATTAATCGCCTGTTGAGGACTAAGCCCATTGACTAACTCTTCTTTAATTCGAGAGAAAATCAACACATTGGCATCAACTGCCATACCAACGGTTAAAACGATACCGGCAATACCTGGCAGCGTAAGCGTGGCACCAAACAACGACATAATAGCGACAAGTAAGACTAGATTGACAGCTAGCGCAATATTGGCAGCGATACCGAAGACCTTATAAAAAACTAACATAAAGATCAGCACTAAAAACAAACCAATTTGAACCGATTTAACACCAAGGGCGATATTCTCAGCGCCTAGAGATGGCCCTATTGTGCTCTCTTGCACAAACTGCATCGGTGCCGCCAGTGCGCCCGAGCGCAGCAATAAGGCTAGTTCAGAGGCCTCGGCGGTACTACCCAAACCTGTTGTTCTAAATTGAGCATTTAACGGGCTTTGAATAGTTGCCAAACTAATGATTTTTTTCTCGACAACCTGTATTGGCTTTTCAAGCTTATTACCTTGGGCATCTTGAGTTTTGGTTTTATATTCAATAAACAATACGCCTAAGCTGCGCCCGACATTTTTAACAGTAGCCCGATACATACTGTTACCACCGTCACTACTTAAATCGATATTTACCTGTGGCTGACTGGTTTGGTGATCAAAACTTGCTTGCGCACCCGTCACATTGTCACCGGTGATAACAGCGCGTCGCTCTAGAAATGCCGTACGCGTAAACCCACCTTCGCTATCGCGAAACTCAAACTCTTCTTTATTAGAAGACAGTGCACTAGCCTCGGCTTCTAGACGAAACTCCAAATTAGCCGTTTTACCAATGATACGCTTCGCCTCAGCCGTATCTTGTACCCCCGGCAGTTCAACCACGATACGATTGCGACCCTGACGCTGAACGATAGGCTCAGACACACCCAATTCATTGACTCGATTACGTAATGTCGTTAGATTTTGATTCACTGCGTATGCTTCAATTAACGCAATTTCTTGATCGGGCATTGCCCCCTCAATAATAAAATTATTGTCCTCTTCCTTAGAGGTGAAAATGAATTGCGGATACTCGCGGCGTAAAATAGGCGCTGCTTTATCGCGCGCATCTTCGGTTGTAAAACGGGCAACAATGAGATTATCTTTGGTCGCAACCAGTGACTTGTAGCGAATACGAGCTTCCCGCAATTCACTTTTGGCTAAATCTTCAACCGTTTCTAGACGAGCGGTAACAACCGAGGCGGTATCAACTTCCATCAAGAAGTGAACGCCACCCGACAAATCTAGGCCTAATTTCATTGGTGTTGCGCCCAAACTATCCAACCAAGCAGGCGTGGTTGGCGCAAGGTTGAGTGCAACAATGTAATCGTCACCTAAAGCGTTTTTAATTAGTTCTTTTGCTTTTAATTGATCATCTTTATCTTTGAGGCGAATAAGTGCACTGGTATTCGAGCTGGTTTCACCAAAGAAATCAATATTATTTTTAGTGAGTGCAGCGGTTGCCGTTTTAACCGTTAATGTATTGATCTCGAGTGTACTAGAGGCGCCAGAGATCTGAACAGCAGGGTCAGGAGCGTATAAATTTGCTGCCGAATATAGAAACCCCATCACAACAACTGCAACAAGAAGTAAGTTTTTCCAAAGAGGATAACGATTTAGCATAGATTATGTCGTTTTATAAATAGTCATTAAGAAAGTTTGCTTGGAGTAAAAAATTTCATCCTTCACTCCAATTTTATATGTGCTTTTAACCCAAAGGTTCTCTGTTACTTAAGCCTTATTAGCCCAAGCACTAAAGAACATAGTTAACCGCCGATTATACCTATTTATTCCATTAAGGTCTTAGGCAATATGGGGCAATATTGCCTAGTTTCAATTTATTATGTCGCTTATTGCTCTAAATAGACTTTAGCCAACGTAAACATCCAAGTTAAAGCGGCGGGACCTCGCGCCCTTGCTGCTGATAAAACTCACTCACAAAATCCTCTAAGCGGTGGTTAGTAATAGCATCACGCAAGCCTGCCATCAATTGCTGATAAAAGTGAAGGTTGTGAATAGTATTTAGTTGCGAACCCAACATCTCACCACACTTATCTAAATGATGTAGATAACTACGCGAGAAATTCTGACAGGTATAACAAGAGCAGCCGGATTCTAAGGGGGACGTGTCGTGACGATGCTTGGCATTACGTATTTTGACAACACCCTCGGTTACAAATAAATGACCGTTGCGAGCATTTCGCGTGGGCATCACGCAGTCAAACATATCGATGCCACGACGAACAGCCTCGACAATATCTTGTGGTTTACCCACCCCCATTAAATAGCGTGGTTTATCGGCCGGCATTTTATCGGCAGTATGATTCAGGATGCGAATCATATCTTCCTTTGGCTCACCAACAGATAGTCCACCAATGGCGTAACCATCAAAATTCATCTCGCTGAGGCCTGACAAGGATTCGTCGCGAAGAGATTCGTACATACCACCTTGAACAATGCCAAATAAAGCAGATGGACTATCACCGTGTGCGTCTAGGCTTCGCTTTGCCCAGCGTAGTGATAATTCCATAGAGATTTTAGCCTCATTCTCAGTAGCAGGATATGGCGTACATTCATCAAAAATCATCACAATATCAGAGCCAAGCTTACGCTGAACCTCAATAGATTCTTCAGGCCCGACAAAAACTTTACTGCCGTCAATCGGTGAGCGAAAGTTTACGCCCTGCTCGGTAATTTTGCGCAATTTGCCTAAACTAAAAACTTGAAAACCACCGGAGTCAGTGAGTATAGGCCCATGCCATTGCATAAAATCATGGAGGTCACCGTGAGCCTCGATCACCTCGGTACCAGGACGCAACATCAGATGGAATGTGTTGCCTAAAATAATATGCGCACCAATGTCTTTAATGTCTCTTGGCGTCATACTTTTTACAGTGCCATAAGTCCCTACGGGCATAAATGCAGGCGTCTCCACCACACCTCGCGGAAAATGCAGGCGCCCACGACGTGCACGTCCGTCGGTTGTGTCCATTTCAAATTGCATAAAACAATTATCTGTTATCATTAATTTTTTACTCTTTTTACTGCATCTTATCGACTAATAAATATTCACTAATAAGTAATGCTGATCATTGTCGAGCTAACGACTTAAGTCGTTAGCTCGCTATTGAGTCATTGTGCGCATCAATGTTAAGTGTCATCCACATCGCATCACCATAACTAAAAAACCGATACCTCGCCTCTACTGCCTCTTTATATGCCTGCATAATATGTTGGTAACCTGCAAAAGCAGATACCAACATCAGTAGTGTTGATTCCGACAAATGAAAATTAGTCACCAAGGCATCGACTTGCTGATATTGAAACCCGGGATAGATAAAAATATCGGTATCTCCCTCATAAGGCTCCAATTTGGCTGGCTCTTTGTTTAACTCTTTGTTTAACTGTGACTTTTGCGCAGCAGTCTCTAGGCAGCGGACACTGGTAGTGCCTACCGCGACCACTCGACGACCTTGACTTTTTGCTTTATTGATTGTGTCACAAGTATCCTGACTGATCGTCATCCACTCTGAATGCATGTGATGCTCTTTAATCTCATCGACACGTACCGGCTGAAAGGTACCTGCACCCACATGTAAAGTCACATAGACTATCTCGACACCTTTTGCGGTAATTGCAGCCATCAATGGCTCGTCAAAATGCAAACCAGCCGTGGGCGCAGCAACAGCGCCTGCATGCTCACCATAAACTGTTTGATAGCGCGCCTTATCCTCGATCGTATCTTCTCTATCGATATAAGGTGGCAATGGCATATGCCCAATAGATTCAAGTATCGGAATAACTGATTGCTCGCCGCAATCGAGTTCGAACAAGGCACCAACTCGCCCGAGCACATTAATCGTGAAGTTTTCAACGATTAGCTTAGCGCCCGCCTTAGGCGATTTACTTGAGCGAATATGGGCCAAAAATCGATGCTGATCAAGCACGCGCTCTACCAGTATCTCGATGCGACCACCACTTTGCTTACGACCAAACAGGCGAGCGGGAATAACCTTGGTATTGTTAAACACCATCACATCACCCGCATGCAGCTGACCTAACAAATCTGAAAATTGACGATGCTGACATTTTCCGGTAGCGCCATCCAAACACAATAGGCGACTACCTGTGCGCTCAGGTGTCGGGTGGCGGGCAATCAACTCATCGGGTAGGTCGTAGCTAAAATCTTGGCGGCGCATGTTTTAAGTTGCTTTATCAAAAAAAGCGGCCAGATTAGCCGAAATTAGTCCAAAACACCATGATTGCTATTAATAAATAAGAAGATAATCATAAGAACAGTTGACGGCAAAAAAGCCACTGTTATAATCCACGCCCCTTTGTATGAAGGAGCATGTAAGGGAGCACAAAAGAGTACGCATGAGTTAAAAAGTACAGGAGGTACGAATACCGTAAGACAGGAGTCATAGCGGTGATATTGATAGGCGCAAAGCCTCTCTTTGCCAGTGTGGTGGAATTGGTAGACACGCGGCATTCAAAATGCCGTTTCTTCGGAAGTGCCGGTTCGATTCCGGCCACTGGTACCATTATTCGTTTAGCGTGAAAATTTATTAGCGAATAATGGTAATACCCATCATTAAAACCTACATAATTGTATTTCTAAATATTTCTTACGCGCCCAACATCACTGTTTGTCGAGTGTTGCAAAACTGACCATCAAGCGTTTTAATTGCAAAGCAAAACATTAATACAACAGCTATTTTAATGACCTGCGAAGCTAACAAGAAATTATATTTTAGAGCTTAGTCAAACAACAGCCCTAACTATACAAACTAGCCCTGTAAAGTTAATACCCTCAAATTCTGAAAAATAGTTAGTTAAAGTTCACATGCAAAAAATATGCGGAAAATAACGTAAAGAAATATCATTAAGCCATTATGGTAATGGTCTTTAGCCAAAGAATAAATACCTGTAATAATTTTTTATTCTTTGGCTTTTTATTTTTATCATTTAAAAACTATTCACTTTTATTTGACTTAGAGAACCAGCCTCTAATTGTTGGCAATACGATTAACAGTAACGCAACAAACAACAAGCCACCTGTCATTGGTCGCTCCCATAGAAAACTAATCCCGTCAAACAACTGAACGCTACGAGAAAAATTATTCTCAAGCATTGGCCCTAGAATAAAACCAATCAACAACGGTGCTAATGGGTAATTAGCCATTCTAAATATGGTGGCCAATACACCTAGGCCAATTAATATTAATAATTCTGCTGCATTATTTTGTCCGATATAAACACCCATAAGTGTAAAGAATAAAATAAAGGGAATTAAATACGTTCTTGGGACTGTCAAGATTTTTGCTATGTAGGGTATTAATGGCAAATTTAATACAAGCAATACGAGATTACCAATATACATGGAGATAATGACACTCCAAAAAATTTCTGGCTGATCAACCATTAAGCGCGGACCAGGCGTCACATTTAAAGCAATCAAAGCACCTAACAATATAGCGGTTGTACCACTGCCCGGAATACCTAAGGTTAACAATGGCACGAAAGAGCCAGTACATGCAGCATTATTGGCGGTTTCTGGCGCGGACAGGCCTTTTATAGAACCATGACCAAATTCTTTTTGCTCCTCCTTGGTGCTTAAATTACGCTCGACGGCATACCCTAAAAAAGAGGCGATAGTCGCGCCTGCGCCGGGTAGCACACCAATCAAAAAACCTAAAACTGATTGTCGTGCAATAACGGGGGCAATTATTTTTGCTTCTTCTTTGGTAATCCGTAAGTTCTTAATCTCGCCTTGCTGCTCCTCTTGCGATTTTGTGCGCGCGGGATCAAGAATCAGAAAAATAGCCTCGGGCAATGCAAACATTGCCATTGCTAATGTAATAAAACCAATGCCAGATTGTAAATTCATTACACCGTAGGTAAATCGTGGCATATTAAATAAAGCAGATTCGCCAATGGTTGCTAGCATTAAGCCAAACATTGTCATCGCCAATGCTTTCATAATTTGACCATTACCGGCAAAGGCTGCAATAGCCGACAATCCCACCACCATCAGTGCAAAATATTCAGCTGAGTGGAACAATAAAGCCACACTAGCCAGTGCTGGCGCAAACCCCATTAATAAAATTGCTCCTATGGTGCCACCACAAAAAGAGGATATCGCGGCAATGGTTAATGCCTTGCCCGCTTTACCAGCACGCGCCATTGGGTAACCATCAAAACTAGTAGCTACTGTGCCGGCCACACCTGGTGCATTAATAAGAATAGAGGAAGTAGAGCCACCAAAAATAGCGCCGTAATAAACACCCGCCAACAAGATAAGTGCCGCGGCAGGATCACCAAGAGAGATGGCAACGGGGATCATAATAGCAATAATGGACATAGGCCCTAAGCCCGGAAGCATGCCAATAAAGGTGCCTATTAAACAACCACCGATAACCATCAATATCATTTTAACCGAGAAAGCAGTCGACAAACCAATCATGAGACCATCTAACATACTAAAATCCTCCCGATAAAAACCACGGCCAAGGCCTTAAATAAATACCCAATACTTGCTGTACTAAATACCAAATACCAAAAGCACAGAGACTAGAAATTATCATTAATAAAATCATTTTTCTCTCACCTAACACTACCGCACCCAGCACTAAAAAACTAAAGGTAGTAATCACAAAACCCATAGGGCGCAGTAATAAAGCGTAGGCAACCATCATTAATAATAAAATTAAGGCTGGGCGTAAATGATAAGCCCGAAAGGCTTCCATATTCATCGCCGTCTTATCATCTGAAGTAGACTGCGAGAAAATTAAACCAAAACCAATAGCGATACCCACCAAGGCGATTATCTTTGGAAACGAACTTGGCCATACGGGGCTTAATTTTGCAAACGGGGGGAGTGTTGCATCGATGATAAAAAAAGCAGTGTATCCATAAATAATAGATACCAGTAAAAAAAATAAAGCTAGAGAGCGCTCTAATGACATAAGGGTAGCCCTGAAAGAGGTTAGAATTTATTATTAATAATACTTATTAGCTTGTTTTTATTATGCTAAAAATATGAAATGCGGTTGATTGAGTAGAAGAACGAGCCCAAACTTAGCAACATACTAAGTTTAGGCACACAAACTGCCTAACTCGACAGTCAGGCATTATTGATCGCTTATAAAAAGCCAAGCTTAACCATTAAATCACCAATCACTTTTTCTTGTTGCTCAAGAAAAGCAGTAAAGTCATCACCTGCATTATAAATATTTACCCAACCATTTCGCGCGCGCACGGTTTCCCACTCGGGAGTTTTATACATTGCATCAATAGCTTTAATATACTGTTTGCGTTTCGCTTCGGGTAAATTAGGTGCAGCAAAAAATCCGCGCCAGTTAACAAACTCAGCATTAACACCCTGCTCTTTTAAAGTTTGCACGTTGGGTACAGCAGACACACGCTCTGAAGCAGTTGATGCCAAAATACGAATTTCGCCTGCGTCTGCTAGTGCTATTGCCTCAGACAAACCCGTTGATAATACTGCAATTTCACCACTTAATATGGCAGCCATGGCTTTACCACCGGCATCATAGGCGATGTATTTTACCTTGGTAGGATCTTCTCCTGCCGCCTGAAAAGCCATAGCCGCGACCAGATGATCCATGCCTCCAGGAACAGAGCCGCCACCTATAGCAATCTTACGTGGGTTCTTTTTAAAATCAGCAAGTAGGTCATTAAAAGTTTTATAGGGGCTATCTTTGCTGACGATAAACGCAGCGTAATCGCCTATTGTGCCCGCAACCATGGTTAGATCTCGGAAATTTTGCGGGAATACTTTAGTTAAAGAGCGAATAACGATAGGCGTCGAGTTCAC
>CAXMPB010000022.1:0-9297 GCA_964195035.1 Cellvibrionaceae bacterium
TACTGCCTATATTTCATGCAGCTAAACATACAAGACTGATTTGACGTAGAGTATCCGCATACTTAACAGGTAGGCGGAATTGGCAGATCAAATGGTAGCCCTACTTAGTACCCATAAAATTTGATTTTTATAAACGCTAACTATAATCAGGGATCTAATTTATAATCGCCCTAGATAATAAAATGAGTTAATAGAAAACATTAACGACACACAATTTATGACACTATCCAATTTATTTTATAGCTTCCTTCTACTATTAGCCATCTATGCTATTTGGCAGCACGTCAATATGAGTAGTATTGCAAGAGCCTACGCGCGCAAACATTGCGAGACTATGGACGTACAATTATTAGACCAAAACATTATTTTAAAAAAGCTCTCGCTGCATGCGTCGAGTCACTCTTTAATTGCAATTGGACGCCTTTATTTGTTTGAATTTTCATCCGTAGGCGACTCGCGCTACCACGGGACCATACAATTAATTGGCAATAGAGTCATAACCATTGACTTAGAGCCGTTTAAAAGTTTTTATAGAGACAATGAGGATAATTCACTAGGCGAACCTTGAGCTAATCGTTTAAGATTGAGGTGTCAATAAGAGTCATTGCAAATTCGCAAACAATCATTAAAACAAATTTACAAACAATTTTTTATCGTTACTAACACTAAACACTCTAGGATATATTATGAAGAAAGAATTATTTATTGCCACCGCTCTAATTATTCCTTCTCTTTCTTTTGCAGCAGCCCCGGCAAAAGAAGCAACCTGCAGAGCCTGCCATGGCGCACAAGGTGCTAAACCTCTCGCGGCTAACTACCCCAAATTAAACGGGCAAAACAAAGCGTATCTCGTTGATGCCTTAAACGCTTATAAAAATGGCGGCCGCACAGGCGGCCTTGCTGGTGTTATGAAGGCACAGGCTAGCGGTTTAAGCGACGCTGAAATGAATGAATTAGCTGAGTATTACTCGAAGCAATAATAGATTTTTATTGGCTCCTTCATAAACTTTTAATCATTTAAACGCCAGCAAATCACAAATCGTTTAAATGATTAGAATACTTAATAGACAAACTATAAACCCCTTATTTGAAAATTACTTATGACAAAAACTAATATTGCTGTTATTGGTGCAAGTGGTGGTATTGGAAGCGCATTTGTTCGTCTTCTGAGTCAAAATAAAAACAATACTGTTTACGCTTTTGCCCGCTCTACCCCCCCCTCAATCAATAATTCACTAACCGATCATTCAATACTCAACGACTCAGAAGCAACGATAAGAAGTCATATCGATTACAGTGATGAAGAATCTATTCGCATAGCCGCTGAGCTTACAGTGCAATCAGGGCCTCTCGACTTAGTGATTGTGGCAACAGGGTTTTTACATGATCACACAATAATGCCTGAAAAATCTCTACGAGAATTATCGCAGATAAGTTTTCAGAAAAACTTTCTCATCAACACTATTGGCCCCGCATTAGTTGCCAAACATTTTTTGTCCAAACTACATAAAGACCAACGATCTGTCTTTGCCGTATTATCTGCTCGCGTTGGTAGCATTAGTGATAATCGCTTAGGTGGGTGGTATGCATATCGCGCGTCAAAAGCCGCTGTTAATATGTTTATTAAAACAGCCAGCATCGAGGCGACAAGAAAACAAAAAAATGCCATTATTGTGGGTCTTCATCCAGGTACTGTAGCAAGCCCACTCTCTCAACCTTTTCAAAAAAATGTTGCACCTGAAAAACTCTTTACGCCAGAATACTCTGCAAAAAAATTAATCAATGTCATTCAAAACCTAGAAATAAAAGATAGTGGGAACATTTTTGCTTGGGATGGAAAAACAATAGCCAGTTAACAATGACCGAGCTAATTTCATCATGGTATCAGACCATGTAGATTTAAAAAAATCACTAAAAACCTATAGATTGGTACCTTTTCACAAGTAGGAATATTTCCTCATGGCTAGGCTATCGCATCTTAATTTCAACCTTTTCTTTATGCCAGGAAAAAGCAGATGCTGTGGCTTAATTCTACGCTAAGGTATTTTACTAAGGCTAACTTCGCTTATCATTTTGGTCACTTCGACATATCACCATATCTTGTCTATAGTAATAGGTATTCTCTATCTCTAATAAGCTCTTAGGAAAGCGCACTTGATTAAGTAAATTGTGACACTAATACATATATAGTTTATGTAAAGCCATCCGTTGTATGTTTGCAGGTTTATCTATTTTAGAGACGACACAACCTCGTTTAGTAGGAACAATTATCGTTAGGAAAATTAGCTATTAATATGATTGATTTAATAAAAAACATCTTATTGGTTGACGATGATGAACCCGACCGCATGGCCATCAAACGGGCTCTAGCAAAATCGGTTACAACAATTACAATTCAAGAGGCCTCGAGTTTTTCCGAGGCAATTACATTACTCAAAAAAACAAATTTTGCATGCATCCTACTCGACTATCGTCTAGATGAGACCGACGGTATCGATCTCATTAAAGTCATACACACAGAGGCATTGAGTGATGCTCCCATTATCATGCTCAGTGGCATAGATGATGAAGCGACTATGCTTAATTGCTTGAAAGAAGGCGCCCAAGACTTTTTGTTAAAATCAGAGTTAACCAAAAATTCTCTCATGCGAGCTATTCGCTATGCAGAAGAGCGAAAAAATATTACTCTGCAAATTCGTTATTTAGCGCAACACGATTCGCTAACAGATTTAGCGAATCGTGCATTATTTATTGAAAGTGTTAAACGAGCCGTTATTCGTTCTAAGCGCACAAACTCCATTTTTGCCGTCATTTTCATTGATCTCGTTAACTTTAAAGCTATTAATGATACCTTAGGGCATGAGGCTGGGGATATATTACTTAAAACCCTTTCTGCACGCCTCAAAGAAGCTCTGCGCGAAGAAGATATTATAGGCAGGTTGGGCGGAGACGAATTTGCCGTCATTTTAGAGGGGATTACTACTGAGTCACCTCTTATTAAGATCGCTCAAAATTTACTGGATACGATCAAAGAGCCATTACTTATTGGGGGAAAAGCAATACATTCTACCGCTAGCCTTGGTATAGCAACATACCCTGAGTGTGCGACCGAAGCCACAGCACTAATAAAGTGTGCTGATCTTGCCATGTATCAAGCTAAAAAAGATGGCCGCAATGGTTACTATTTTTATTCTGAAGACTTACAAGTTCTTGCCGACGACTACGCTATTCTTAAAACTGATATACATAATGCATTGGCTCGCGGTGAATTTGAACTGCATTACCAGCCTCAAGTGAATACTATAAGCCATACAATCACTGGGCTCGAGGCGCTAATACGCTGGCATCACCCCACTAGAGGTTTAGTTCCACCGAATCAGTTCATCCCTATTGCAGAATCATTAGGTTTGATTAATGAGATTGGTGATTGGGTGATGGCAGAAGTTTGCCAACAATTGAAAGCTTGGATATTACTATACCCCCACCTACTACATAACTTTAAAATAGCCATCAATATCTCAGCGCATCAAATTCGGCAACGCAATTTAAAAGACAAATTTTGTCGTGTATTAGATAAGAATGAAATCCCCTATGGTCTAATAGAACTAGAGCTTACGGAAAGCGTACTGATTGATGATATCGATCGTTGTACAAAAACAATCGGCGATATGAATAATCTTGGCATTCAGTTTGCCATCGATGATTTTGGTACCGGCTTTGCTTCATTCCGACACTTACAACAACTTCCACTAAACGTGTTAAAAATTGATAAATCGTTTATCGATCAAATCTGTTTATCTAACAAAAGTTACGAAATTGTTAAGGCAATGATTGTAATAGCACACGCTTTAGAAATGGAGGTAGTAGCAGAAGGGGTAGAAACCATAGAGCAGGTAAATGCATTGCAAACACTGGCCTGTAATTATTTGCAGGGATACCATTTTTGGAGACCAATGCCCGCGCAGGATATGGAAACCCTACTGGCCGATTTGAAATATCGTTCACCATTTCAAATACCGATTATGCTTGATAAAAAAATGGCTACTTAAGTTACTAATTAAGACTTATAAGCTTACATACACACTAATGAAACTAAAGCACCAAGACCTGAATACCAACCAATATATTTAATCTGAAATGTAGATAATGGGATGCATCGAGCACTCAAATAAATAGTATTTAATAACGGGAATGTAGCCGATGTCGAATGCTAATAATAGTCAGTCGAACCTTAGCCGTAGATCTGTGATAAAAACTGGAACGATCCTCACAGCACGTTCAGTTTGCACTATAAAAGCACCTTTTATTTTCGCAAAAAAATTCCAACGCTGAGAATTATAGATACACATGTCGCCTTGCTAGAAGAAATTCGACAGCAGACAATGAAAGATCTTGGCATTAACATTGTGTTCAGCCCAAAGGTAGTGCTGCTGTTTTACAAAAAGCCGCAAGCAGACCCGGAAGTTTTTATTTATACGAGCATATAATGATAAAAATAATTGCCTTATCGAAATGACTAGCAAAACTATTGATGAGAATTGTGTAGCGTTTTGCGTAGCCGATAATGCCCCTGGTATTGAACCTAAATTTCATAAGCGTATATTTCAAACGTTTCACTCCCGCAATGTAATAGAAAGTAGCGGTATGGGTTTGGCCATTATTAAAAAAGTAGTCGAAGGTCAAGGAGGAGAAACCACCATAGCATCCGCGCTAGGCAAAGGAAGTGTTTTACATTCGGCTGGCCCTCAAATACGGCATGCAGTAAAGACAGCGCATAATAGAGACAAAAAGCGTTTCAATACTACTTATTAGAAGATAATAAGGTAGAAGGGAAAAAATAGAAGCCCGGCTAACAGACAGGTCTTATTATGTTAATTGTATCCATCCATGTATTTTTTCAAAATAAATAAAATTAACACCCATAGATTCTACATGACGTAAATCACCGTTACTTGGAACATCGTAATCTTCTAGGCCTTCTAAAGCTAACGCGTTAGACATAGAGGCCTTATGCCTACGGTCCTTTGGTAAATCTATTAAATGTAACTCGCTAGCCGTCCAAGCCATGCCATCGCGCTCTATTGGTGAGGCATGAGAAAAATTAGTTGACACAAAAACAGCGGATGTACCCGCCATTTTTTTATATGTATCTACAAGCATTATATCCTCGCAAAAAATAAGTCACTAGCTTAGCAATGAAAATACTCCGTAAAAAATAGAGCGTTTTCGTTTTTAAGTTTAATTATGGCTAATTTATATCTAACATTAATGCACTAACATCAATGCACTAACATCAAAGGCATGCGGGCATTATGAATTAAATGCTGTGTAACACCACCCAATAAAGACTCGCGAAAATAAGAGTGTCCATAGCCACCAACAGCAATAAGATCGATATCGCCTCTGTCAGAATGCTTGACCAATATATCGCCAACACTAGGATCATTAGCTGTGATTTGCTTAGGATAAAGCTTACAGTTAATGTTATGGCTTTCTAAATAAGCACTAACCTCCATACCTTGTGCAATATTATTCTCGAGGTCTTTTTCTTTATACGCAGTAATCACATCAACCTTTGAAGCCGTTTTCATAAGTGGTAATACTTCATGCAACGCACGTGCAGACTCTCTGGTTTCGCTCCAACCTAATAATATAGTTGTTCCAAAACTATCTTTGTCCCATTTTTTTGGAACAACAATCACTGGCCGCCCTATTTCTACCAATAACGTATTGATAAAACTAGCACTGTTAAAATCATTAGCGTCTTTATCTTTGCTATAGCCCATAAAAATTAAATCGGTATAAAGCATAATTTTTGTAGGCTTATCATTTTCAAGCCCTTTATAAAATGTTGTTTTACAACCAATTTTAGAGCTTATATCATTAAATCTTTTTTCCGCAAGCTCAGCTTGTTGGTTTTCTTCCTTTATAATTTGCTTGCGTAGTCCAGCTGTATAGTAGTCGTAGACATGATATGAGCCAACGTTGTCGACCATAATGTATAGTCCAATTAAGCGAGCGTCATTATCTCGTGCAAACTTTGCGGCTGTCTGGATAGTATTATCGTCTTCGCGAACATTATTTAGACAAACTGAAACATGCTTAATCATTTTTGACCCCACTCGTTATTAGAAAACAACAAAAACAGTTAACTAAAAAGTTGGCTTAAAAATAGCCGACTTAAAGACAGTTAATTTAAAAGTAATCACGTCATAAATAACTGCTTTAACTATTTTTCATAAGGCTATAGTAATGATTTATTTTTGATCGCTATTGATACATATCAACTATGCGTCAATAACTGAGGTAATAAAAGGTATCGCATAATCTAAGCTGAAGGGGTATATTTTCAAACATTCTGTATAAATAAAAATTATATAAGGTGTTTATCGAAAATGAGAAGAGCTTATATTGCCCTAGAAAAAGTTGAATAGAGGCTATTACTTGTTATCAACGCCCAAGCTTTGTTTATCAACATCTAGGCTTTCACGCATAAGTTTTTCAGCAACTGCATTTGGCGAGCCCGTATTTCGAGCGATTAAGCTATAGGCCACGGGCACAATAAAAAGAGTGAAAAATGTTGCCGAAATAACGCCACATAAAACAACCACACCAATAGAAATTCGCGTTTCAGCGCCCGCACCGCTAGTAATAATAAGAGGAATAGCTCCTGCCACCGTTGTTAGCCCCGTCATTAAGATGGGGCGAAAACGCACGTCCGATGCCTGTACAATAGCGCGAGAAAAACGCACGCCTTCATCACGTAATTGGTTTGTAAATTCTACAATCAAAATGCCATTTTTGGCGGCAAGGCCAACCAACATAATTAAACCTATTTGAGAATAAACATTCAATGTGCCGCCGGTTAAATACAAACCTAACAAACCACCACCGGCAGCTAGTGGAACCGTCAACATAATAACAAGAGGGTGAATAAAACTTTCAAACTGAGCCGCCAGCACTAAAAACACAATAACAAGGCCTAGAATGAAGACAAAAATAATCGAGTTTCCCGAGGTAACAAAGTCACGACTCTGCCCTTTGTAGTCGATAACAGCCTCTTCAGGAAGGTGCTCGCGAACCAGCATTTCAAGATGTGTAAGCGCATCGCTTAAGGCATAACCATCGACTAAATTTGATTCTAGTGTAATCGCACGAATACGGTTATATCGAGATAGTTTCTCAGCGGCACCATACTCATTAATACTCAAAAGATTAGACATAGGGATAAGTTGACCCGTTCTATCCGAGCGCACATAAATACTTTCTATATCGCTAAAAGACGTTTGTAAACTGCGCTCGCCTTCCACAACAACATCATATTCTTCGCCGTCATCTAAAAAAGTAGTCACGTTACGACCGCCCATCAATGTCTCTAAGGTTCGGCCAATATCTTCGGTGCTAACCCCTAAATCAGCCGCGCGATTATAATTAACCGTAAAATCTAATTGCGGACGCGTTTGCTTGTAATCACTATCGAGGCCTTGAAAACCCGGATTGTTTTCTGCGACTTTTTCTAGAATAATATCCCGCCATTGCGCTAATTTTTCATAGGTTGAGCCACCCAGTACAAATTGCACGGGCTTCTTGGTGCCGCCACCCAGCCCTTGACGCATTATTGGAAACGCTCTAACACCGGGTAAGTCTGCAAGCTTTCCGCGAACTTCGTTCATAATTTCAAATGCCGAACGACGGCTCTCCCATTTATCCAGAAGAACGATAACAAATCCCGTATTAAAGCTTTCGATATTACCAAAGCCACGGGGTGCACGAATTAACAAGCGTTTAAATTCACCACTGTCGACATAAGGCGTCAATCGAGTTTCTATTTCAGTCATATATTCTTCTATATATTTGAAGCTAGCGCCTTCGGGACCATTCACAATAAGAAAAAATGCCCCACGATCTTCTTTTGGCGTAAATTCTTGTGTCACCTGAGGATACAGCCAAACAACACCACCTAGTAGAATGGCAAAGCTTGTAAGAATAATAATTGGATAACGTATGCACTTTATTAAGCTAGTCATATAAGCACGCTTGAGAGCATCAAAAAAGGCTCCGAATTTACTTAATATACCGGTGCTTTTTTGAGTATATTTTGTAGCGGTATTATTGTTTGATTTTTTTAATAATTTTGACGCCAGCACAGGGACAAGCGTCAGTGCAACCAATGACGAAAATCCAACAGCGGCAGAAATAGTAATCGCAAATTCTGTAAATAGTCGTCCAACATCGCCCTCGAGAAAAGTAATCGGTATAAAAACAGAAATTAAAACCAGCGTCGTTGCAACGACTGCAAAACCAACTTGTCGCGCACCTTTGTAGGCAGCAACGAGCGGTGTTTCATTTTTTTCTTGCATACGCCTGACAATATTTTCAAGCATTACTATTGCATCATCAACCACCAAACCAATCGCAAGAACTAGCGCAAGCAATGTCAAAAGATTGATGGTAAAGCCAAGCACATAGATAACAATAAATGATGCAAAAATAGAGATGGGCACTGTAACTGCCGGAATTAACATGGCACGCACACTGCCAAGGAATATAAAAATTACGAAGATCACACAGGCAAGAGATATAAAGAGTGTTTTATACACTTCTTTAATAGATGCCTTAATGAATACAGCGGCATCATAGCTTTGGTCAATTGCCATACCTTCAGGAAGATTTATATTAAGACGTGCCGTCAGTTTTTTGGTGACGTCAGAGACATTAATGGTATTTGCTGTCGATTGCTTAATAACACCAATACCCACCATGGGAATACCATTGCCGCGAAACATAATACGGTCTTCTTCTAGACCTTTTTCAACACGAGCAACATCCCCTAGACGAACAAGATATCCATCTTCGCCACGACTAAGTACTAGCTTGGAAAAATCTTCAGGGCTTTTAAAGTTGCGCTCGACACGTGCTTTAAAGATGCGTTCATCCGACTGCAAGCTACCAGCAGGAAGCTCAACATTTTCAGAGCGCAGTGCGCTCTCAACATCAAGTGCCGTTAAATTGCGCGCTGCTAGGGCTCGCCGATCCAGCCATATTCGCATGGCATAGCGCAAGCCTCCACCAACACGCACACGAGCCACACCATCTAGAGAGGAATATTGATCAACAAGAAAGCGCTCCGCATAATCCGTGAGCTCTGGAAGCGTTAAGCGATCACTCGATAGATTTTGCCAGATAACAACATCGTCATTGCTGTCGATCTTTTGAACTTCGGGTGGCTCGGCTTCCTCGGGAAGATTGTCTTGTATCCCTGAAATTCGATCTCGAATATCATTAGCCGCTTCATTA
>CAXMPB010000023.1:0-9579 GCA_964195035.1 Cellvibrionaceae bacterium
CGCGTAAAAAAAGTTCCGGTATGTCTCGCGTGCATGTCCAACCGGTGTTACGCAAGAGCTACCACGCAAAATATTTTGATTAGACATGAATTTGCCATTGTATTCACCGGCAACACCACTAAAAGGCGAGAAACCTGGATAAGCACCATAACCACTTGTCGTCCATTGCCATACATTATCAAAGGCCTGTAAAAATTCAGCAGATGATTTCACATTTTCAGCAATCTTAATGGTCGATGCTATCGATGGATGTAATTTGATATCGCTCATATTCGAGGCGGCACGTGGCTTTACGTGCATTTGCTTGGCTGCGACTTCCCACTCAAATTCCGTTGGTAGGCGCACACCTAACCAATTTGCATAGGCACTAGCTTCATAATAATTCACATGTGTCACAGCTTGATGATTATTTAGGGGCAACAAACCAAAAAGCGTAAATTCAAACCATCGATTCTGCTGCTCTACCCAATAGAGCGGCTGCGGTTTCTTCTTTTGAGCGTATTGTTGCTGTAGCCAACCCCAACCATCAGCTAACCAAAAATCTGGATTTTGATAACCACCACTAGCAATAAATTTTGCATATTCACCGTTGGTGACCAAGCGCGAAGCGATAGAAAAATCATGGGTATAAACCTTATGGGCGGGCCGTTCATTATCAAAACTAAATTGCTCGCCACTATGGCCGACAGATGCCAGACCACCCGATACTGGCAGCCAGTTCAACTCTGTGGCTTCAGTTCCCACAAAGTCAGTAGCCAGATGATCAAAAGAGGGATATAAGGGATTGTGAAAAAAAGCATGCTTTATATCGGTTAATAATAACTCTTGATGTTGCTGCTCGTGATTAAGACCTAAAACTAAAAGCCCCGATAATTCTGTTGTTGATAATTCATCGCTGTCATTGAAATTATCAAATAATGACTGAATCGAGTCGTCGACAAATGCACGATAAGACAAAATTTCATCTAATGACGGGCGGCTAATCAAGCCTCTTTGAGCTCTAGGATATTGTTCACCAATACCGTTGTAATATGAATTGTATAAATAATTATAGGTTTCATTAAAGCGCACATAGTCTTTTAAATATGGACACAAAATGAAGGTTTCAAAAAACCACGTAGTATGTGCCAAATGCCACTTAGCAGGGCTGGCATCTGGCATTGATTGTATTTGAGCATCAGCTTCTGACAGACTCGATACCAAATGAAGAGATTGAGCGCGTATTTTTTGATAGCGATCGACAATAGTAGCCGGCACATCAATAGCAAGGGATTCCGTAATGAGACGCTCCTGGTTATATTAAACGAGAGTATAAAGACGATCGTTGCATCAAGCATCAGCTACATCAAACAATAGTGACACACAACCACAGTTATCTTAACGTGAGTCATGTCTTTCAATATCGTTGTTGTAAATAATTATATAATTGAGTTTTCACCGTTATGTTTCATTTGTTCTGCCAATGCGACTTTAGGATCATAATCGGGATGTTTTAAGATTTCATCGATATAACGCTGCATATAGACTCGACCTCTGTAGGTGAAAACGAAAATATAAATCATCACTAAGAGTGTAAATAAAACAATCACTGGCTGAGTGAATATTAAGGCTAAGGTACTACCTATTATAAGTACGACTAGTATCTGTATTTTGGCATTTGACAGCAGCTTAGCTTTACATTTAAGCGCCTCATCTTCTGAGTGTATGCCGGTATTTTGAAAGGTCTTACACAACATATAAAAATCTAATTTCTTTTTTTGTTCCAGCTTATCAAACTTAATCATTATTACTATTACCTGACTCTGTCTCTCTTTGAGATTATTGTTTTATATGATCGAATGACGCTACAACAAGGAGGCTATATGTTTTGAATCATTCACTGTTTTGTCATCTAACACACTCTTAATCACCTGAATTACCTGAATTACCTACGACGACAAAATTTGTTCTAAAATCATCTGTAAATTGCAATAAAAACAACAACAAGTTACCACCAAGGATTAAATAGCGCTTCTTTTCAAAAAAAATGTCCAGTAAGCATATATATATAACAAATACCTATCTAACAACCTTTACGTTTAATTTTACGGCTCTAATATAGCGTCAAAAAATGATCACTATATATGTAATGCCCTTCGTTAATCGTCTTTGGCATCAATCATCCAACCAATTTCTAACTCGTCTTTTATCGATTGAAATTTGACCTCTCACCCAACTAACTCTTAACCTAAGTAATAACCCCTATCTGTGTTATCTAAGTATTTATAGGTAGCGACGTTACGGCATTTTAAGACGCTCGCTCTAAATTCTTGGATAAAAGGCCTAACAATAACCTTTAGACTAGCTTTTATGGACTTATGTTTACTTAGCAGCAAGGTTAAACTTACACTTTAAAGATTTAAAGCCAGCTACTTCAGGTGTAGGCGAATCATTACAGTGGGCATCTTCACCTGCAGCTTCATTATAAGCTACAGTGTATCAAAGGCCTCTGAAGATATACTAACAAAAATCGCCTATAAGGATATGATCACAACAATAGATGTGAGTGCTCGTCTTATTAAAGAATACATTCCCAACATTAAGCGGCAACTACAATTAATGTTGACAGACTCCAAACTTATGATATTGATACGTTAGATGCCTATTCGATCTTGCTGCAACAGAACTCTATAAAAGCCAATAAAAGAGCCATTAATCATATAACGAAAATCAATTAAAACTGAGTCGTCTTTATTAGAGCTTTCATCAAAATAAGTCTAATTGTTCAAGTGCATCATCTTTCATATCACTAAAACGTACACCTATACCAAGTAAGCGAACCGGCTTTTGGTATCGCAACCATGCTTCTTTCAGCAAACCCTCACACAAACTTAGACTTAGCTCTACATTTGTACTTTCAATGGTTGTTTTTGTAAAATCATCGAGCTTCAACTTAACAAAACACTTATTAACCGTCTGCTTGGTACCAAGTGCATCTAAGCGTTGATGCAATCGGTCAAATAATGTCGATAACAATGGATAACATTTGTTGAGGCTCGCTATATCAACATTAGTGGTATGTTCAACACTCAATGATTTTCTATACTCGCGCATTTTAACGGGACGATCGTCTTCTCCCCGACTTAAATGGTAAAGGCGCTGACCAAACACACCAAATTCATAAATTAAATCAGCTTCTGAGCGCTGCTGAAGATCAGCACAATTAAATACATTTTTATTATGTAATTTGCGCAGTGAACATGGACCTACACCAGGAAGGCATGCAACGGGTAAGCGCTTCAGAAAGAAAGCCATTCTATTTGGCTCAACAATCGTTAAACCATTTGGTTTTTGCCAATCACTTGCCACTTTAGCCAAAAACTTATTAGCCGCGACACCGGCAGATACAGTAATACCAACTTCTTTTTCAATGCGACGCCTAATATCTTTTGCAATGAGTGTTGCGCTGCCTAAGCAATGATGTGTAGCCGTCACATCAATATAAGCCTCGTCGAGAGAAACCGGTTCTATATTATCGGAGTACTCCAAAAAAACACGACGCATCTGCATAGCCGCTTCGCGATACTTTTCCATACAGTGAGGCAAAATAATAAGTTGCGGACATAAACGTTTTGCGTGTGCAGAAGCCATAGCAGAATGTACACCAAAGGCACGCGCCTCATAACTACAAGTAGAGATTACACCTCGTCTTGTGGGATCGCCACCAACAGCGACCGGTAGATCTTTTAAATCAGGGCTATCGCGAATTTCTAATGCAACAAAAAAACAATCTGCATCACAGTGAATAATTTTTCTCATTATTATCTACTTTTTAATTGTCTGCTTGAGTGGCAACACAGAATTAATTAGTTAGTTAAACAGCAATAACAAATACTGTATATATAAACAGTATACTATTCTTTGCTGCAATAAAGTGAGAAAGATAAATAAATAACAGCAATTTACTAACAAAATAAGAGTAAAATATTGACTATTAAAAAATATTTCCGCCTAAATATATATATGAAAAACATGAGACAAAAATGAATACAGAAATGTGGGACCCAGATGCCAGCAAATCATCTAGTGATAATTCGAATAAATATCAACTTGATAACGATTTTCTTAAAAAAATCATTAATACCTTTAAAATTGATGATTTAAGTCATTTGAAAAGTTTATTATCCGAAAACGAGATTAAACAACATCAAGATATAATGTTTTTAGCAAAAGAGGTATGGTTTGAAGCGTTAAAAAACTTTAACAATGATGAATTAATCGCATTAATTCATTTTTTCACATTAGCAGAAGTACATTTTACTAATTGGAATGCAGAGGAGAAATCACCGGTTATTTGGATAGCAAAGCTGTTACGCAAACGCAAACATCCACTCGACAAGGAATTACTAATTTGGATTAAAAACAACAACAAAAATAAATTTTTACCTTTTGGGCCACTTTAAACACAAAAAATCAATTTATTTAACAAAAATACACTTTTTTACCTAAAAAAAAGTTGCACTTTATTTATTCTTTTATTATTAGCTGTATAATTGTGCATTATAAAAATTGCACTATAATTTATTATTTACGACTTTAAAGGAACATCATATGGCCGCACAAAAAAAAGTATCGGTTAATCCGGTACAAAAATTAGAAGCAGAAATTGCTAAACTCAAAAAAGACTTAGGTAAAGCTCGCGTGCAAGAAGCCGCTGCGCTTAAAAAGCAAATTTCCTCTGCATCTAAAACTGTAACTGGCGCATCTAGCAAAGTTAAATCAGCAAATTCTAAAGTTGTTGCTCTCCGTAAGAAGAAAAAAACACCAGCGTCAACAAAACAACTAGAAGCTGCAACTAAAGCTGCAAAAGCAGCTAAAACAGTTGCTGAATCGGCAAAAGCTGATTTAGCTGTCGCTAAAACCACTCTTGCGCAAGTCATTGCGAATAATAAAGAAGCAAGCACTATTGAAAAATCAGTAGCTAAAGCTGAAGCTGCATTAACAAAGAAACATGCTGTGGCAGAAAAGAAAGCATCAGCTAGAGCGAAAGTAGCTGAAAAGAAAGCAGCTATTCGCGCTAAAGCAGCGGCTAAAAAAGCAGCTAAAAAAGCAAGCGATACAGCTCGTATAGCGTCAAAAAAAGCTAAATTATCCGCCGCTAAAAAAGCTGCTAATGCTAAACTAGCTGCAAAAAAGAAAGCGGCTAATGCTAAACTAGCTGCAAAAAAATCAGCAGCTAAAGTCAAACTAGCCGCTAAAAAATCAGCAGCTAAAGCTAAACTAGCCGCTAAAAAAGTAGCAACTAAAGCAAAGAAGCCTGCTAAGAAGAACGTAGCCAAAAAAGTAGTGCAGAAGGCAGCTAAGAAACCTGCCAAAACAATTGCGGCTAAAAAAGTAGCCAAAAAGCCTGCTAATAAGAAAGCGGCTCAAAAGAAGTAACCACTCTTTACTAGAGTAGTAATACTAAAAAGGTTCCAAGCATTGCTTGGAACCTTTTTTATTGACTGTACTTTGTGTTAATTATTTAACAGTGTGTTTTGCAAACTGATTTTAATCCTCGTATATGCTCTTCATCCTCTAACTTGCGTGACCTAGCCTGATGGTTATCAATATTTCATCTCTTATTTTAATTTAATCTTTGAAGTCATTGCTTTTGCTCTTGGCTTAACTTTTAATTGATAATCATTATCAGCTAGTATCTTACATTCAACTTTGTAGAATAATGTTTTGTTTTTACTGCTCTTTGAATCAAAAAACAATCCATAGATAATCATATTATCCTTAGCAATAGGTCCAGATAGACTATCTTTAATGATTTTAGGTTCTTTAAACTCATCTATCCGCTTATTCATGGCCTTTTGGCAATTCGCTTCCTCTTGCTGCTTTTTATCAAGTTCTTTTTGCAAACGTTCCTGTTCTTTTAACAAGTGCGCCTGCTCTTTTAACAAGCGCGCTTGCTCTTCTACACGCAAGCGCTCTTCCTCCTCAAGTCGAGCAAAAGGGTCGTAGGGGTCGATAATTTGTTGAGTATTGTTGTCAAATTCGACGGAAAACGAATATCGTTCGATGGTTCTGCAACGAAACGTAAATACTAAGTGATTAGGGTTAGATTTTCCCTCTAGTAATTTTCCACTTAATAAACGATGACACTTTTCAGTCTCTTTTATAGCACTAGCGGCACTCTTAAGTGATGAAAAATGGGATTCATAGACTTTAGGCAACCACAAACTAGCGTTATCTAGCTCACTCGCACACAAACTATGCGCCATGAATATCTGCGTAATTAGTAAAATGGTGGAAAACTGTATTCTGGAATAATGCATGACTACACTCTTAACAATCAATTATTAAGAACAAGTGTAGAAGCTAGTATCTACACCTGCCACTATTCTTGGCTCTATTATGACAACATTCTTAGCATTACCGACAGTAATTACACTATAATTTCACGAAAGATATGTTTAATATAGGCCTAAATTTAAATTGCAATTGGAGTATTTTGTACGAATGGATAAATTTGAAAACATTTCTGCTTTAGATGTAAAAAAACTAATCAAAAAAGGCCCGGTAAATTTTGCAGACATTCGTGATATTGATAGCTTTAATACTCGCCATATCGACGGAGCAATGCATCTTACGAATGATAACTTACAAGAATTTATTCAAGAATCCGACCCTGACCTATCATTAATTGTCTATTGCTTTCATGGGCATTCGAGCCAACCTGCTGCACAATTATTAATTGATAGAGGTTTTGAAAAAGTTTATAGCTTAATTGGTGGTTTTGAAAGCTGGATAGATCCTATTAATAACCCCTGATATTATCGCAAGCTTGTTCTAATTAGATTATAAGCCATACTTGGATCTGGTATTTCTCCGGCAACAACCGTTAAATTACCAACCGTATTTGTCCATTCCAGTAATACTCTTGCAAAATCAATCGACTGTCGATGTAATGCTTTTAATTCATCGGCACCATTTTTTTGGCCCTGAAACAATTTAATTTCTCGATGAAGATTAGCCAGTGGATGCCCTGCATATTTAGAGCGATACATTTCTAACTTCCATCGAAATGTATCCACTGTATGACGGTAATAAAGTAGTTTCGTCTCTAAAGACACCACGGTAAAGTCTAATATATCGCCAAACTTACTAAAGTTAGTGCCAAATATAATTGCTTCTCGACAAGTTTCATCAACACTCACATCTGCCGTTCTTGAAATAGATAGCAATATAGATAAATCGCCAAATACCTCCCCCGGCGTCACATAATTTACATGTTGTGTGACGCCTTGTTGATCCGGCACCGTTACAACGAGCTGTCCTTTAACTAAAAAGTAAGACCAACTATCTCTTTGGCCTTTTTTTAAAACATTTTCGCCGCTATCAAATTGGATAATGCGCGAGTAGTGAAGTAATGTTTGATAATCAGCCTCATTATACTTTTTGACAGATTTATAAAATGGGATAGCTCGAAGTACTCTTTCAATGGTTTCATCTGCGAGTTTCGATAAATCAAGAATTCTCATTATTTTTCCTTATGCCCTTATCGAATATAATATGAAATTTATATATCTGTATTATTATTCAGACACTTGCTTTTGTCGTTGTAGTCAGTTTGATTTTTTAACATCGCTTATCGATAATGCTAAGAGTTGTGAACCGTTCTACGTTATACGCCTAATAGTGAATGCTTAATCCATTTTTAGCATTAGGTAATCAGCCTATTTAATGTAATTTTTTACCTATTTACAATTTTAATACTCTATGACTTGTAGTCTTCAATCATATAATACTATTGCTTAAGTCGTCGCTGATACAAAATTGTATAGTAACAGTACTCGTTTAAAAGTACTGAGATAAAAATAGTAATTCTCTGCCGCATGGTGGATAACTATGTCTTCACAACAAGCCATAGAAAAAGCTAAACCTATAAAAGATATAGTGATATCAATATTCTATTTATACTGTTACAAACACCTTTTAATTGACTTGCAGGCGTTATTTTTTACCCACCCACCAAAAAACAATAAAGATTCATTGTCGCTCTCATTCCAAAGCATTCACTTTTGATTCAAAACCACCACATCAATTAATTAGCGCTCGTCTCTTTTTGATCTACACTTAAATTAGCTAGCTAAAATTTGTTGGTTTTGAATATAGCCATCCGAGAAGGACATATATGATAGTTGCGTCTGATTTAAATCAGTCTGAAGATATTAAGAGTGCATACGCACAACTTAAAGAGATGCTCTTAAAAAAGAGTATAGATGTGCCTATTTTGCCCGAAACAGCAAATAAGGTAATGGCACTCACTCAAGACCCAGAGTCAAATGCACAACAGTTGTCTGCAGTGCTTCAGTCAGACCCGACGATAGCTGGGCATGTCATGAGAATCGCCAACTCCTCTGCTTATACTCCAAATTCTAACCTCGTCTCAATACAACAAGCAGTCACTCGCTTGGGCATGATTGAGATTAGTAATATTGCATTTCTAACCTCAATTAATAGCAAAATATTTAAGGCTCCGGGGTATGAGAAACATATTGAGGTTATTTGGCAACATGCACTAGCAACGGCACTTTGGTCAAAAGAAGTCGCGCGCGCGATGAGAAGTAATGTTGAAGCTGCTTTTTTATGTGGCTTATTACACAGTATTGGCAGACCCGTTATTTTACAAACAATCGCGGAGACCGAACCTTTAATCGGCGTTCTAAGCGATAATCAACTTGAAGCATTATTTACAAAATTTGAATCACACTATAGTCAGGTCGTCACAACTAAATGGAAGCTACCCGAAACAGTAGCAACGGCTATTAGTTATCATAAAAACATTAACGCTGCACCAACGCAACCCGAGCTTACGGCTACCGTTGCCTTTGGCGTGCAGCTTGCTTCATTGATGATAAACAAGGCTAGATCTAAAGCAGACGAAGATAGCCTTTTACAATCGCCAGCTTTGAGCTTACTCAATTTATATCCCGATGAAGTCGCCACACTCATGACTAAAAAAGACATCGTCAAAACAGCTATGAGCGCACTTTCAGCATGACACACGACCATAAATATAATTATGACTTAATCGTTATTGGCAGTGGGCCTGCAGGACAAAAATCAGCCGTGCAAGCCGCTAAACTAAACAAACGTGTCGCTATTATTGAACAAGACCGTTATCTAGGTGGTGCCTGTGTACACAGAGGTACAATCCCGTCAAAAACTCTTAGAGAAAACGCGCTACGAATTTCTCATCTTCGCGCTAATGCAAAATTATCTGACTTTGTGATTAGTGATAATTTTGAAATGTCTATTTTAATTGATAGGCTCGATGAAGTGCTAAAAGCTCACGATAATTACATGAAGAAGCAGATCGATCGCAATAATATCGACCGCATCCATGGACGCGCCAGTTTTAAAGACGCGCATACCGTCACCGTTATGCAAATTGGTGGACAAGTAAAAGAATTGAGTACTGAAAAAACGATGATTGGAACGGGCTCGTATCCACGTTGTCCCGATAATATCGCCATTGATCACGAACACATCTACGATAGTGACTCTATTCTGTCCATGCTTTATCTACCCAAGAGCTTGATTGTATTG
>CAXMPB010000024.1:0-4535 GCA_964195035.1 Cellvibrionaceae bacterium
AATGGTGGTAAGTAGAGTATAGGCACAAGGTTGAAACATCGAATTAATTGTTTTGCGCAAATTTTCTTCAAGCAGTAGCGATGGAGCTTGATCCGAGAGTTCGCGGTAACGAACAATCAAATGAATCGTAATAGAAAGGCCCACAATCAATAATAGCGCGACAAAATTAGACGAGATAACCGTTAAGCGCCAATCAATTGCAGCCAAAAAACCGAGCATACTAATAAGCGTCAACATACACGTAGCGAGTGGCAGCACCACAAACTGCCACTGGCGAAAAATAAAACTTAAACTCAAAATAATAAATACAATAATCGCTAAGCCAAAGACAATAATATCGCTGCGGATAAAGTCAACCATGTCAGCGGTAATCATAGTAACGCCGCCTAGAAAAATTTCGGCACTATTACGATACTTTTCAACAATATTACGGACAACAGCAACGCGCTGAGTATTTATTTTATTTATCTCGGTACTGTAATTAGTAAAGGTTTCGCTAACGATCGCTAACTGTTGCTGTTCATCCGTGCTCAAGCCTTCGGTATCGCGCTTTAGGCGCAGTGCATCGCGCGCGCGCACAAGTTCTATAAATTGATTGTCTGTTGCTAAATTTAATAAAATAGCCGTTGTCTTGCCATCGGGGCCAAGCAGCATATCTTTATAAACAGGGCTTTCTAAAAATTCTTTTTTTGCCAATTTATAATCGACATCAGCATCTAGTAATGTTTTTACACCTTTAGCAATATCGGTTAAACCAACGGGAGGGCTATATAAAAGTGGCACATCTAAAATAGAGTTAGCGCCAACAACGCCCTCTACTGTTTTCAACTCATCTCTTAAGGTTTTGAGATGTGCCAATGAGTCTGAAGAAAAAAGATCGCCGTTGGGCTTATAGGTCAGCACTAAAAAATCGCCAGATTGATAGCGCTTACTGATCTCGCGAAAATAATCGAGATCTTCATCGTACTCTAGTGTCAGCGAGTCCGAAGAGGCATCAATTTTCAAATCCGGCAGATGGCTCGCTAATGCGATAGCAATGCCGACGATGACTAACAAGGTGAGTAGCGGTTGTCGCAAAACACAATAAAAATATGCGCAACGAAATCGGTCTAACATGTACTGTCCTTAAGCAAGCCTTATTTCAGAAAAACAAAGACTTAATTTGTCATCTGTTAATGAGACTATTGATTGATACAGCCCAGCGAGGCATTTATTCGCCCCAGCGAGGTAAAACCGTCTGCTCGATATTTAATTGATCTAAAATTCGCGCCACAATAAAATCAATTAAATCATTAATCGTTTTTGGCTCTTGATAAAAGCCAGGGCTTGCCGGTATAACAACCGCACCCATTTGCGTAATTTTCAACATGTTTTCAAGATGAATTTGAGAATATGGCGCCTCTCTTGAGACCACAATTAATTGACGTCTTTCTTTAAGCGCTACATCTGCTGCACGCTCTATCAAATTATTACTAGCACCATGAGCAATAGATGAAAGCGTCCCACCACTCGCAGGGCATATAACCATGGAGGCAGGACTACTTGAGCCAGATGCTACAGGCGCAAACCAGTCTTCTCGACTAAACAAGTGTAGTTGACCTTCTCTGGCCCCGAAACGTTCCTTTAAAATCGATAATTGATCATTATTGTCAGTATCCGCTGAAGCCTCGGGCAACACCAAATCTGTTTCGGTACGAATCACCACCTCGCCCGCGCGCGAAATCATTAAGTACACTTGGCAATTAGCCGCTAGCAAGCACTCCAGCAGGCGTAAACCATATTGTGCGCCCGAGGCACCCGTAATCGCCAACGTAATGGTTCTCGAAAAAGCCTGTGAATCAGATAGTTTATTCATAAATATAAATTTTAATGATGATAGTGGATAATAATGACTAGAGTGCCTGTATTAGTTTTTGATGGACGCCCCCAAAGGCACCATTGCTCATAATCACAATATGAATAGGAGCGTCAGAGGCTTTATATAAGTCGATTGACGCATCAATAATAAGATCTATAGAATTATACTGCTTTGCCGGCACTCTGGTTTGATCAATAACAGCATCTATGTCCCATGTTATCGAATCTGGGCTATACCATAAGACTTGATCGGCACACTCAAACGCTGCAGCTAATAACGTTTGATGCACCCCCATGCGCATCGTATTTGAGCGAGGTTCAATAAGCACAATGATTTTTTCTTGCCCAACCTTCGCGCGCAACCCCTCGAGCGTTGTTGCAATCGCCGTTGGATGATGAGCAAAATCATCATAAATACAAATACCTTGGGCACTGTAAAGGCATTCCATCCGTCGTTTTACACCACTAAACAGAGACAGTGCTTGAGCAGAAACTTCTGGCGTAACCCCCACATGACGCGCGGCTGCGATAGCAACTAACGCATTGGCAATATTATGTCTGCCTAACTGTGACCATTGAACACTCGCCAATTGTTGCTCATCAATAAATACGTTGAAGTGCGAGCCATCAGGCTCTAATAGCTCTACCGACCAATTACCTATACTTTTTTCTCTAACACTTTCATCCTTGCATTTATAAGAATCTTTAATAGAGAAAGACTGTCGTGGTGTCCAACAACCTTGAGCAATAACTTCGTCGACCGCTTGATTGTCATTAGGGTGTATAACTAACCCGTTATTGGGCACGGTACGCACAAGATGATGAAATTGTCTTTGAATATCTTTTAGTTCATCAAAAATATCAGCGTGGTCAAATTCAAGGTTATTAATAATCAGCGTGCGTGCCTGATAATGCACAAACTTAGAACGCTTATCAAAGAAGGCGCTGTCATACTCATCGGCCTCAATCACAAAAAAAGGCGTAGACCCAAGCCGTGCCGAGATGTCAAAGTTGGTAGGAACACCGCCAATCAAATATCCCGGCTCCATTTTTGCGTACTCTAAGATCCATGCCAGCATGCTACTGGTAGTGGTCTTGCCGTGAGTACCCGCGACCGCCAACACCCATTTACCCTGTAATACATTGTCATGTAACCATTGCGGACCTGATATATAAGGCAGGCCCTCATTTAAAATGGCTTCAACCATGGGGTTGCCGCGACTCATCGCGTTACCAATGATAAAGACATCGGGTTTTAGGGATAATTGCTCCGTATCAAAGCCCTCAATCAACTCTATGCCAGCGGCTTCGAGCTGCGTACTCATTGGCGGATAAACATTAGCGTCGCATCCGGTCACTCTAAAACCTTTAGCAACCGCTAATTGCGCAAGACTGCCCATAAAGGTGCCACAAATACCAAGTATATGAATATGCTGCATCATTGCTTAAATCACTTCATCGAGAGTTAACGAATAGTCCGACGAATAAAGCGTTACGCTATTAAAATTCATCGGCAAAAGAGACAAGATACCACGAAGCATAATACATCGACATAGCTTGTAATTATTAAGTTAAAAAAAGCATGATAGCGCATGAAAAACGTACTTTTTTACCGTATGATGCGCAACCTTTATACAAATAATCGAGATTAGTTTAGGATAAATCAATGGCCAAAAAAAATGCTTTTTATGCCCAATCAGGTGGCGTCACAGCAGTTATCAATGCCTCAGCATGCGGGCTAATTGAAACCGCACGCCTTCATAAAAAACACATTGGTACTGTCTATGCTGGACACAACGGCATTATTGGCGCACTGCGCGAAGAGCTCATTGATACCAGTAAAGAAAGCGCTAAGACAATTGCCGGATTGCGGCATACTCCATCAGGTGCATTCGGCTCATGCCGTTACAAATTAAAAGGCCTAGAAGAAAACCGAGCAGAATACGAGCGTTTAATCGAGGTATTTAAAGCGCATAATATTGGCTACTTTTTCTATAATGGCGGCGGCGATTCTGCCGACACTTGCCTGAAGATATCCCAGCTTTCAGAAACCATGGGTTATCCAATTCAAGCTATTCATATCCCCAAGACCGTTGATAACGATCTACCTTTTACTGACAACTCACCTGGCTTTGGCTCTGTTGCAAAATATGTCGCCATATCCACAAACGAGGCGGCACTCGATATCGCCTCTATGTGCGAGACCTCTACTAAGGTATTTATTCTTGAAGTGATGGGTCGTCATGCGGGCTGGATTGCCGGAGCTAGTGGTTTAGCTGCGCAAAAGGATGGCGATGCACCGCATATTATCTTGTTTCCTGAAATCGCTTTTAATAAAGAAAAATTTATCAAGCGCGTGCAACAAACCGTTAAAAAAAATGGCTATTGCGTTATCGTGGCCTCTGAGGGCGCGCAATATAAAGACGGCTCTTTTCTCGCTGACTCAGGGAATACCGACGCCTTTGGCCATAAGCAACTTGGGGGCGTAGCACCCACATTAGCGACAATGGTGAAAGACGCTCTAGGGTATAAATATCACTGGGCTGTTGCCGATTATCTGCAACGATCTGCACGCCACATTGCCTCCAAAAACGATGTAGAGCAAGCATATGCTGTTGGTAAAGCTGCGGTAGAAATGGCAATTGCGGGTAAAAATGCGGTTATGCCAGCTATTATTC